>JARXWK010000012.1 GCA_029916745.1 Dysgonomonadaceae bacterium PH5-43
GATTAATTGTTTGTAATTCAGTACCATAAATATAATCAATCTTTAGCTGTTATGCTAATTTTTTATCGAATTTCTTATATCGAACTCACGTTAAATTAATACCATGAACAAACTTTATTTATCATTACTAATCCTTTGTCTGTTTTGGAGTGCTTGTGTAAAAACAGATAAGACATCTTCGGAAGAAAATAGCACTGACTTTAACAAGTTGGATTCTATAGTAGTAAAAGCACTTGTTATTCCTGAAAAAGGATTTATGAAAACTCTTAATAAATGCGATGACAGAGATGCTTTTTTTTATTCCGATTCATCTTATACTTTCATTAACGAAGGAGCGTACATAGAAGTACAAGAAACTTCTTTTTCCGATGCTTTCTACTGTCGTCTCTCTGCTAAATATTGGCTGAGGAATGGTAATAAATACAACATTACAGATTTTATACCGCAACCTCTCATAAAGAGTGAAAATGCAGATATAACGACAGATGCAGAGGCTATGTTTTTCAAAGAGCTTATTGAAACCGTTTATGCCAATTTGGAGTATAAAAAGGATGAAGAATATGGAGTACGAGCAATACTACTTACAGTTCCAGAAAAAACAGATCCTGATTATGAAGAGTATCTTAGTCACGAGAAACAAAAAGCGGCAGCTAAAAGATTTTATGAAGAAGAGATATTTCACTTAAAATATAAAGAAACTTACGACAAGCAATTAAAGTTCTTGGAAGAAAGAAAAGAAACGGTATCTCCAGAGTTTTACGAACTATGTAAAAGCTTTTTCTTTTGCGATTATATATTTTCTTTAACACGTTGTTATCTAAGTTACAAGACTGAAGATTTGAAAGAACAACTAAAGGAACAATTATTGGCTGCAAAAGCAGATTTTCAGAATGATAAATTAGTGTTTTCGCCTCGTTACCGTGTCAAAGCAACTTTGTATAATGTTTTCTTTGCTATTGGAGAATATTTCGACCCAAGCAATGTGGAAAATATGGCAAAATGTTACGATGCGGCAAAAGAACACTTTTCAGGAAAAACAAGAGAATTCCTTATGTTTTATTGGGCTAAGAAATTTATAAAACAAGAAAATATCGCACTTGCCAAGCAATATTTAGAAGAGGCATCAGATGAAGACTACAAAGCATATATAGCCACAAAATTACAATTATTAGAAATTAATCAGGCTATTGATAATGGCGAACTACCATCAGATATTCTTATGAGTATGAACGACTCACAGATAACTCTTGCTGATATGTTCAACGAGTATAAAGGTAAGTATATTTATCTTGATTTCTGGGCAAGTTGGTGTGGACCCTGTAGATCATTAATGCCGAAATCGCACGAACTAAAAGCGAAGTATAAAGATGATGTTCGTTTTGTTTATGTCTCTATAGATAAAGATGCTCCGGCATGGAAAATGGCTGTAAAGCAAGAAAACTTATCACCAGAAGATTCTTATTTAATTTCAGACAAATCGGAGTTTATCAAGAATAAACAAGTGAAAACCATCCCTCGCTATATGATTATCGACCGAGAAGGAAAGATTATTAATGATAATGCTTTCCGTCCTGACGACCCAGAGTTTGACGAGAAGATGAGTAAGATAATAAAAAAAGTGAAGAACTAAGAGTGAAGATCTAAGAGTTTACGCAAAGCGTAAGCGAGTAAGCTTGCTGTTAAAAACTAAAAGATAACAGTTGGTGCTGTCTAATAGCAACTATAACAAATTTAATAAATTAATACCATGAACAAAATTTATTTATCATTACTAATCCTTTGTCTGTTGGGGAGTGCCTGTGTAAAAACAGATAAGACATCTTCGGAAGAAAATAGCACAGACTTTAACAAGTTAGATTCTATTGTTGTGAAAGCTCTTGTTATCCCTGAAAATGGTATTCTGAAAACTTTAAATAAATGCTATGATCAGGAGACTTTTTATTATTCCGATTCATCTTATGTTTTTATTAACGAAGGTGCATATATAGAAATACAAGAAGATTTGTTTTCTACTGCTTATTACAAGCGCATTTCTGCTCGATATTGGCTTAGAAATAGCAATAAATACAATGTTGCAAACTTTGTACCACAACCTCTTATAAAGAGCGAGAATGCAGACCTCCAAACGGATGCAGAAGCTATGTTTTTCAAAGAACTTATAGAGACTGTTTATGCCGATTTGGAATATAAAAAGAATGAAGAGTATAATGGAGTTTGTTTAATATCGTTTGCTACACCAGATAAAACAGATTCTGATTATGAAGAGTGGCTTATTCATGAGAAACAACAAGCGGCAGTTAAAAGATTTTTTGAAGAAGAAATTTTTCACTTGAAATGCAAAGAAACTTACGACAAACAATTAAAGTTTTTGGAGGAAAGAAAAGAAACGGTATCGTCAGAGTTTTACGAACTATGTAAAAGCTTTTTCTTTTGCGATTATATATCTTCTTTAACAGATTGTTATCAAAGCTACAAGACTGAAGATTTGAAAGAGCAATTGAAGGAACAATTATTGGCTGCAAAAGCAGATTTTCAGAATGACAAATTAATATTTTCTCCTCATTATCGTGCTAAGACAATTATATATAATGCTGTTTTAGCAAATGTAGAGCGTTCAAATAGAGAAGATGTGGAAGGTTTGAGAAAACAATATAATGCATCAAAGGAAAACTTCACTGGCAAGACAAGAGAGTTTCTTATGTTTTATTTTACAAAGGAACTTATAAAAACAGAAAACATCGCACTTGCCAAGCAATATTTAGAAGAGGCATCAGATGAAGATTACAAAGCATACATAGCCGCTAAATTACAATTATTAGAAATGAATCAGGCTATCGACAATGGCGAACTACCATCAGATATTCTTATGGGTATGAACGACTCACAGATAACCTTAACTGATATGTTCAACGAGTATAAAGGTAAGTATATCTATCTTGATTTCTGGGCAAGTTGGTGTGGTCCTTGTAGAGCATTAATGCCAAAGTCTCACGAACTAAAAGCAAAGTATAAAGATGATGTTCATTTTGTTTATATCTCTACAGATAAAGATGCTCCGGCATGGAAAATGGCTGTAAAGCAAGAAAACTTATCACCCGAAGATTCTTATTTAATTTCAGACAAATCGGAGTTTATCAAGAATAAACAAGTGAAAACCATCCCTCGCTATATGATTATCGACCGAGAAGGAAAGATTATTAATGATAATGCTTTCCGTCCTGACGACCCAGAGTTTGACGAGAAGATGATGAGGATAATAAAAAACGTGAAGGACTAAGAACTGACGCTAAGCGTAAGCGAGCAAGCTTGCTGTTAAAAACTAAAATTAGAGATACCAAAGGATAAAATTTGCGATTTCTGTAGAGGCGTGGCGTGCCTACTGGGATAAGATGTAAAGCGTTGCTGAAGTCAAGGCTGAAAGCCTTTCAGACCTTAGCGTAGGGTAAGTGCGAAGCACGCCACCCTACGTAAAAGATGATTATTTCTATCCTTCTTGCCAATCCTGGAGGGATTGGTGATGTTGCGATGTTTGTTTGCGGTATCAACCCTTGTAGGGTTGGTATGGAATGGGGGTATTGTAAGCAATAAGATAATCAAAAACCACTGGCATGGAAGTGCTTTTAAATGTTTCCCGATAGTTTCGGCTGTTTGTTCAATAAATATAGAAAAGGGTTTGATTTTGATGAGAAGTTTCGTATTTTTGTTTTAAAGACTGAAAGTAGTATTTGTGAAACAAAGCATTAGAATCCTCCTTATTCTAACAGGTTAGATTCTGCCCATTGGATAAAAGATTGCAGATGGTTTTGGAAAAATAAGAAAGATTATAAAGAGTACAAGAAAAATAAATAATTTACAATGGAGACTTATACCAAATGTTTGCGCCCAGTGAGGATAACTACAAATATATTCGTTCTATTAGTCGTTAGTTATGTGTTTTTTATTGCGTGTTCATCAGATACTAAGATTGAAACTGAGGAAAGATGTTGCGATGAAATGATAAACAAATCTTTATTGGAGCACAAAATAAAAAATGAAACTCTCAAAGAGTTTATTGCTCGATATGATAGTTTATATAACGAAGGGGAGAAAGGAATAGTGGTGTGGTGTGAAATGTCTAACTACACTACAAGGTACACTATTGGATATTACGATCCATCCACTCTGCCTACGGCTCCTATGATAAAATGTGAGCCTATCAATGGTCGAGAAATTATAATTGTTTTCTGTGACTTTATGAGTGATATTGAATTAGTAGCAGATAAAGCCTTGGAGTTCAGTAGAGAAGCTGTATCAGAAAAAGCTTATAAGGAGTTTAAGAAGATTGTTACAGCTAATAAAAAATCTGACTACGAAGAACATATAATATCGATAAATGACAAAATAAGTCTTACTCTTAATTTCGATAAAGATAATAATCTAATTCGTGTAGATACTTTGGGGCTTTGGCATAACGAGTAACGATCATTACTACGCATTCATCCTTAAAATAGAGTATTGTGTTATGAGAAGAAAAATATTTTTATTATCAGTAGCATTGCATTTTACAATGTTAATACAGTCGCAACAAATATTTACAGATATAAGTAAATATGACTTGAAAAAGATAGAAAATCATGCAATAAAAGAACATCGCAAATTGTTGGAGACAGATAAGAAGCGAAATCTTACGGCGGTGGTTTATTATGCAATAAGAATATCTAATTCTTTTTCTCCTGAACATAGAACAGTTGATGATTTTCTTAGCAGTATATCATTGTTTGATAAATACAGGTGTTATGTCTATGATGATTCCATCAGTACATTATCGATTACTGTAGAGAAACCGTTATCATTGTTATTGATACCAACGCATATAACTAAGATGTATATTGAATGTATAACAGCATTAAATCCTGATTATATATTTGAATGTATGAATAGTTTTATAGATAGTTCTATGTTTTTTTGCTATAAGGACGGTTGTGTTACGGTTGTTCATTTAGATGATGGTGATAATATAGTTTCCTATCCTTTATCTGAATTGAAAATTTGGAAATGGAATACCGGAACAAGAACGAAACGCTATCAATTTGGTTTGATTTACAATCAGAAAAACCTTTTAAAGGTCAGAAGTAACGGTATTGACTTTGCCTTCAAATTTTATTACTTGCAAAGAGAAATCTATTATAACCGACATGGTACGGATACAATTAAAAAATTAGTAACAACCTAATAAAAATGCAAAAGCAATAATTATGAATTGTATTGACAAGTATAAAAGCGAAGAAATTAATTCTTTTATCAAGTCAATGGATAAGTATATTGCAGAAGATAATTAAATAGGTGATAAGAGTTTATCTCATTATCGACAAAAGTATATGTCAACAGTAGCATTCACTATGTCTATAGATACTTATCCTGAATATGAAAGTTTTATGGCGTATGAATTTAGATCTGAAAAAATGAATAATAAGATTAAGTTGAAAGTGATTGAGTGCACATATCATAGTTTTACATAACCATTCTAATCTGAATTTGTGCAAATTATAGAAGATAAATTATATTTTTATAGACGTAATCCTTTTGATGTTTTTCAGAGTCATTCTGCGGTTGTAATACCATTTAACAAGAAAACACGGCATAAAGGGAATAATATACTTAGCTATTCCGTCTTTGATGTACATATCACGAGCAAAGAATCTGCGAGAACAATAATCTACTATTGATTTATTTACAGAATGTTTTTTGTCTGTCCACGATCCCATATAATTATGATAGCAAATATTGTTTCCATCGTATATGTTAATTGTGAAAAAAGTATCATTGTAAATGGTTAGGTTGTCAAACTCTAATGGAGTGCCATCGAAAGAAGCTATTTTGCCCTTGTAGTTATATTCTTGCATAAACAACTTTGTCATTATACGAGGAATAGTTAGCTCGTCATTTTTACCATCAACAATAAAATGTCGGTCGTTGTAATATTCTAAACATTTAGATATAAAAGGGTGTCCTTTTTCAGCTCCAATGGCGTGAGGACCTAATTGTTCGGTAAATTCGGTACTAATAAACATTTTATGATGTAGGAAGGCATCAAAGTTGTTGCGTACAACAATATCGGCATCTAAATATATTCCACCATAATTCTTTAATACCCATAACCTAAAGAAGTCGGTTACGAAAGCCCATTTCTGAACAGATAAAGCTTCTCTTGTCCAAATAAAGTCGTTGTATGGAAAGTTTGTTTTATTCCATTCTATTATTTCGTAATCTTTAAGATGCTCTTTCCAGGTTTGTAGACCATCAATGATGTTCTGAGGTTTTTCCTCCGAAAGCCATAAATAATGTATCTTCTTAGGTATCATAGTAATAACTATTAGTAATTTTCAATATATTTGTCAGCTGTATTTGTTTTATCAAAGATATATAATTTTTCTCTGTTTCTTACTATGTAATTAGAGTTATTTATATTCTGATGTTTATAACAGTCGTATATTTCATATATTTTGTTTGCCAGTTCATTGTGATTTTCTACTTCAAATACTTCGCCGGCATCAAGATTGTTTTTTATTTCGGGAAGACCTCCAACGTTACTCATAACAACTGGAAGTCCGCAGGTGAGTCCTTCTAATACTGATAAGCCGAAAGTCTCCATCAGTGATGGTTGTATTAATAGCATAAAGTCTTTAAGATTGTCTTTTATCCACTGTTTGCTTTTGGCACCCATAACAACTATATTGTCGTAAACATTGTATGTTTTGGCAAGTTCTTTCATCTTATCCATATTTTCGCCATCTCCTATAAAATATAATTTTACATTAATATCGGGGTGGGTTTGCAGTAAAGAACTTAAAGCTTTTATGGCAACTTCTTGACCTTTGTTTTTAGTGAAACGACTTATTTGCACTATCTTAAATTCATCTGTATTGTAATCGAAGTTGTAGTTGGTTTTGTATTTATAATCATCTATTGCTATTCCGTTCCAAATTACATTAGAGTCGATATTAAGCTTTTCTTTCGTGCATTTTTTCATAAAATGCGAGATAGAAAATATCTTCTTAAAAAGTCGTATATCAAACGTTAGGTCGCTAATAAGATGAAGAGATGCATAAGCTTTTTTTCTGTGGAATATAAAAAATCGGATAAGAGTTATGTCGTGGCAATGTATAACGTTGGGCTTTATATCTCTTATTGTTTTATTAATTTTCTGAAAAGCTTTTAAGAAGGTAATCTTCCCAGACCCTTTTTTTCTGATATATATAATGTTTACTCTTTTGTCTATTTCTTCAATTAGAGTGTTATCTATTTGATCATCAACAATCATTAGGTGAATGGTATGTTCTTGACATTGTTTGTTTACAATATCAATCAACATAGATTCTCGTCCGCCTCTTTTGTTAAAGGTGTAAGTTGAGTGTAATATATTCATACGGCTTTAGACTTGATTAATTATTTACGTTTAAAAAGCCAAGGCGCATAAAACTTCAAGCTTTCTTTGTATGTTTTTAATACCGATTTATCCCAGATGTTAGCTCCGTGTTTAAGCAGTGTTTTTCTTATATCTGTTAAGAATTTTACATTGCCAGTATTCGATTTTGTTTCTTCCCAATCGCGTAATGCTCCTAAAGCAGTATTGCCCACCTCTATTATTGGTTTGTACTCTAACAGGCGTAACCATAGGTCTAAATCCATACAATAATATAAATCTTCATCTAAGTAGTTTATTTTATCTAAGATTTCTTTACTGTAAAAAGACGTAGGTTGAATTACAAAATAGTGAGTTTTTAATAGATGCTTTCGGCTGGGTATCTTAAAATTCCAAGTTTTTAGGTAGTTGCCTTTACTGTCGATAAAATCTAACTTTGAATTATAGTAAACCGCACCATCGGGTTCGGCATTATATTTTTCAACTAACTTTTCAACACAATCAGGATATAAAACATCATCGGAGTTTATCCAACCTAATAAAGTGCCAGTTGCTAATTTGAAACCTTTGTTGATAGCATCACTTTGTCCTTTGTCTTTCTCGTGTATAACGATGTCGATTTTATCTCTGTACCTATCTACAATCTCCATAGTATTGTCGGTCGAGCCTCCGTCTACTACAATGTATTCTATGTTTTTATAAGTTTGATTGAGTACCGATTTAATTGTATGTTCAATAAACTGTCCTTGGTTATAAGACGGTGTTATTATCGATACTTTTATGTTCTTGTTCATAATTTATCTTTTTTATTGTTGTGTACGCCAAAACAGGCAGTACAAAAGTCATTGCTTGCACTAAGTTTTCGGAGAAAAAAGAAGTCCCGAAAGACAATACTAAATAGGCGAAACTTGCTAATGCGTATTTTGTTTTTCTGTGTTTATAGAAGAAAACTGCAAGATAGGCATATATTAATAGTAGAGTTAACGAACCTACATATCCGAAATGCAAAAGCATAGAAGAGTAGGAGATGTCGGGCGAGTGTATTTGCTCAATCTCGTTAGTTATTTTCCCTATTAATCCTAACCTAAACTCTAAACTTCGGGCACAAGGGGAGTAGTCCGAAAATAATCCTATTCCTAAAACAGCATACATAGGTTTTTGGGATACATATAAATGCCTTTCTCCTAAATGAGCAACCCGATAAGCAAAGGTTGACTCTCCATCGAAACTGAAATCGCCAGACATAACCATTTCAGCTATATCTTCTGAAAGTACTATTTGTATGTCGTTGTATGTTTTTGATTTCATAAATTTACCACCAAAGTATATAGAACCAAAAAATACTAAAAAGCAAGCAAGCGTCAGTATTTGTATTTGTCTTAATCTTGGAAGAGTTACAATAAAGCTAACTATTAGAGCTACGGCAAAAGAAGAAAGTAAACTTCTATGAAATGCACCAATTAATGCGGCTACTAAAATAACTGTAGATACAAACTTAAACCAGCCTTTGTAGGGGTTGTTAAAGATTGCAATAAAGGTTAAGAAATACAACATAGATGGCTGGTTGTAGTATCTCATAATCTTTGTTCCTAAAATATAGGTAGATGTTTTTACGTCTCCAGCAAGAATAAAAGTATCGGTAAATATCTGCATCAGATAAAGTGTAGAGGTAGCTACTGTAATGGTAAATAGATACTTTATTAATTCTTCAATCTGACTTAGTTTGAGTGTTCTGAATAGGAAATGTAAAGGTAAAAACAAGAAAGGTCGACATACTTTTAGTATTTCAAAAAAAGAAGCTCCTATGATGAATTTGCTATAAATAACTGCTATTGCTATAAAGCCTCCGAAAACCATCATACACTTTACTAAATTGTCTATCTTGAAAAAGTTTTTAGTAAATATTGTTTCTATAGCCAGTATAGCATAAAGAATTATAAGAGCATAGTCGGTGCCAACAGCTATAAAATTGAATTCGAAAGTTTCGAGTTGTATTAATTCAAAGCCGTTTGTGAGGAAAAAGAAAAATATCACTAAAGATATTACTTTGTATCCCCAAACATATAAGAAAATAGCAGTTGCAACTAATAGAATAAATACCATATTGTTTTTCCTTTAATATTATAGTGAATTATTTATTCCAAATACCTTTACCTTTATTGTTTATTAACTTCCGTAGTTGTATAGGTGCCCAAATCATTCTTGGTATATACACTAATATTGGGGCTATTACTATTCCTATGGTTCCGTATAAATCTCCAAGGAAAATGGCTACAGGGATAAACAATATAATTTCTAATACAGAACTATAAACTTGTAACTTAACCTTTCCTATGCCATTAAGGGGGTAAATGTTCATATTAAGCCAACATAACACGCAAGTATATACACATACACAAGCCGATAGAGAGAATGATATTTCAAGTACATTGTCGCTCTCCATCCAGTTATTAATCCAAATATGATACAGTATGGGAGATAAAAACAGAATAATTACCTCTAAGATAACATAAGCAATAAAGAGTTTATACATTGCTTTTACTGTTTTTGTCATCCAAACGCTATCTTGTTTGGCGTATGCATCGGTAAATGAAGCCCAAGTGGGGAATATAATTATATTCATTATGTTGTACAGTATGGCAAATAAGCGGAAAGTTGTGTTGAAGTAGGTAACTTCTGTAGGTCCTACGGCTCTTTGTATGAAAAAGGGTAGGGTGTAAGTTATTAGAAGTGCGGCTATTGACGCTATGAAGAATTTTATTCCTAAATTCATCATACTTTTTCCTACTCCTAAGTTTACGTATCTGAAAGATGGTCGCCACTGTTTGTATCTTGTTGCAAACATATAAATAGTAAATCCAAGACTTACAGCTATAGGACAAAAAAGAGTTACCAACCCTAAAGAAATCAAAGAGGGAGGAGTTGTTTTAGATAAAATAAAGATACCGATGAGTACGAATATCTGTCCGACTAAATCCATAACAGAACCAATAGCTGGTCTTTGGTCGGCAGCAGCAACCGATTTTAGTATGTTTAGAACGAAGTTCAGGCAAAAGAAAACAATAAATATTTTCACTAACCCAGATACTTCATCGGCATATATATCAGGTATTGCTCCTAATATTTTCATCCAATCGAGATGAGGGTTTATTAGTAAAAATAAAGCGAAAACAACAAGGCATATAATGCTTACTATGGCATACGTAGAACTAATGTATTTGCGAGCAAGTTCGTTATTGCCTGCGGCTTTAGCTTCGGCTACCTTGTTTTTCATACCATTGCCTAAGCCGATGTCGAACAGATACAGCCAAGTAACCAAAGAGTGAATAGTTAACCATATCCCATTACGTTCAGGATTGGCATATCCTATTGTAAGAGGAACAAGTATAACCGAGATAAGTATGGTTCCTCCCTTAATAATAAAGGATATGGCAATGTTCTTTTTCGCTAATATAGTTCGCTCGTTCCCTTTGCCAAAAAATGTATTTATCTTTTCTTTTATAAAAGACATTACTGCTTATTTTTCTTCTTTTTTATAAAAGACACTAAGTAAATAAGGACGATAGGAATAACACCACCTCCAAAAAATACTATCATTAAAGCAGTTGTCTTTAACGATGGCGATACTCTTTTGTTTACAATGTATGGTTCGTTTATTATTTTTAGTTTAGGCAAAATGTTAACGCCTTTTATAGCCGATTGTTCTCTCATTTCTAAAAGGAAAACATAAAGGTTTTGTTGAAGTCGTTGTTCTCTTTTAAGATTGATATAATCTTTTTCTATCTTAGGAACGTTTTTTAGTTTATCATTAAACTCGCTATCTTTTTTCTTAATGCTGGCTAAAGATATTTCAAGTCCTTCTTGAATATTTTTGACCGACTTAATAAGGTTGTTCCTTAACAGGTCAATCTGATTAGTTATCGAACCAATTACCGCACTTTGCCCGTTACTTTCTTTAAGCATATCGCTTCTTCTTATTAAGTGATTGTTGTAGTTTGTTATTGCAGAAGCTATACTTGCATCGTTTAGCACTAAGTTGAAAGGAATAAGAGAGTATTTATTGCTCTCGTTTTCTATATGATTTATTAATATGTTCGCAACGTCTAACTGTGTTTGAGCCTCTATTAATTTAGATTGTAATTCTCCTGATGAAGTTAAATAGTATTGAACGTCGGCTTCTATTTCGGTTAAGTTATAGCTTTCTTTGAATTGCTCTATACCTGTGTCGGCATTAAGGAGTAGACGTTCAACTTCGTTTAGTCTGTATTCGATGTATTCGGTTGTTTTGCGTGTAACCAAACTTTTGTCTTTTATCCATTCTGTGTTGTAAATGTTGATTAATTCTCTTAATAGTTTTTTTGCGAATACAGTGTTTTCTTCCGAATATTCTAAGTTTATTAAGTCAGAAGTTTTCTTCATAAAGTCGATGTTCATAGCTTCTTGGAAGAACTGAGCTACAACATCGTAGTTGTAATAAGAAATGATAAAATTAGAAGGGTAGCTATAGTTATCATAAAGAGGAGTTTTCTCAAAAGTATAATTACCCCATATTGTTTCTATTGTAGCAGGAAGTGATGCTACTTCAAAAGTACCCACTTTCTTTTTGCCTGCTTTCATCTTTATCTTTATTTTATCATCTTTTATATTTAACTTAAACTGTATCTTGGCGGTAATGGTATCATTCATCAAAGGGTCTACAACTAAGGCAATAGGTGAATGGTCGTATAGTTTAGTCTTTTTTATTCCTAAGAATGAAGATTCTTCATATATTTTATTTAGCTCGAAATTTTCAACGAGTTGTTTCATATTACCATGAGACCTTAACTTTATCGACTCGTCTTCTATGTTTTGAGAACCTCCACCAAATCCGAAAGAACTTAACAATGATGAGTTGCTTGAAATATTACCTCCAGTAAGCGATTCGTCGTCTCTTAAACTAACCTGAGCTTTTACACTCCAAACACGAGGTGCTGTTTTTAAGTAGATAATTCCTAAAACACCACATACGCCTAAGCTTATTACGAAATAAATCCAGTGTTTAAGAGCGTATTGTATCGCATCTATAATTTGTTCTTTTGTGCTTTTATTTTGAGTATCCATATTTATTATCCTTGTTTTATCTTGTTTTTATTTAGTGGCGATACTTATTACTGTTGCAATAACAGATACGGCAGAGAATATAACAGAAGCTAAAGATATGCTGAAGTTTTCGGCAGCTCCAAAGCGGCTGGCTTTCTTTTTAGTATCGTTAGGTTCTATATAAATTACGTCGTTTTGTTGAAGATAGAAGTAAGGAGAAGTGATGAAGTCAGACTTAGTTAGGTCGTAAGTATGAAATTCTTTCTCTCCATTATTATCACGTATTAATAAAATATTTTCTCTTTTACCATATATAGTAAGGTCACCAGCTGCTCCAATGGCATCTAATATCGAAAGGCGTTCATCGCCAGTGCTTATGGGTCCAGGTCTGTTTACTTCTCCTAATACAGAAACCTTGAATGATGCTATCTGAAGATTTATGATAGGATTGGCTATCTGAGTCGATATTTTTGCTTTTAATAAGTCGGTAGCCTCCGAACGTGTTAAGCCTTCTAATTTTACTAAGCCCAAAACAGGGAAGTCTATATATCCGTCTTTGTTTACTCTGTAGGTTTGCATGCCTGCCGATTGAACATTACCTCCGTCGGATAAGTAGTTTGTCATAGGTAGGTTAAACTGAGCCACCAGAGTTTGATCGAGTATTGGAGATGAAACAGTTATTCTTAACCTGTCGTTTGCTTTAATAGTGGGTTCGTAAGCGAAGTAAGCGTCATCTACACTTGTGATTTTTTCGTAATCTTGAAAGTAAGAAACGTTTTTAGGGGCAGATTTACAAGAGAGTAGTAAAATGCCAACCGACATTATTAAAATTAGTTTTAATTTCATATTGTTATATTAAGTAAGTTATATTCAAATTGCAAAGATATTCTTTTCTATAAAAAGAAACGAATAATACTGAAAAATAGTATAAGGGATTTCTTTTTTTTATACATTTGCAGAATGATTGACGTTTCTATATACATAACTTATTTATTAACAGAACACGAATGTGTGATTCTGCCTGATTTTGGTGCGTTTATAGTATCTGACAAAAAGAAGATATATAATTTGCAAGCAGAGCCTACAACTCCACCTGCCAAAGTGGTAAGCTTTAATTCGGATATAAATCATAACGATGGTTTGCTTATCACAACTATATCTAAATTGGAAAGAATAACATACAATGAAGCGTCTGATATAGTTAAGGGATATATATCAAACCTTATGTTGCAGATAGAACAATATAATAAGGTGACAATATCGTGGCTTGGTAAACTATCTTTATCCGAAGATAATAAAATTACATTTTCTCCATATGTACAGTTAAGTTGTAATGTTACAAACTTTGGGTTGAACGAATTCCATTTTCCTACTTTATCTGAAAAAAGAGAGGCAGAAAGTGCTGCTCTACTTGAAGAGATAAGCAATGATTTTGAATATCAACCCGAGCCAACGAGCCTGTTTAGGCGAGCGATTTCGGTAGTAGCCGTTGTTGTGGTGTTGTTTTTGGCAGCAATGCCATTAAATAAAACAATTAATGCCGATTCGCAATCGGCGAGCTTAATCAGTTTTAGTAATAGGATAGAGGCTATCGCCGAAAAACCTGTGGTTGAAGATGCGGTTGAGGCTGAAGAAGTAATGCCGATAGCCTCTGTTGTTGAGGTAGAAGAGCTGCCTAAACAAAATTTACGTTCTTACCATATAATAGTGTCGAGTTTACCTTCGCTTCAAGCAGCACAAAATAGTTTGAACGAATACAAAGAGTTAGGTTTTAATGAAGCAACAGTGGTAAGTTCAGGAGATAAAAATAGAATTTCGGTTAAAATGTTTAACAACAAGCAAGAAGCTGAAATTTATCTCGAACAATTCAGAGCCGACAATCCGAAATGTTCTAAAGCATGGCTGTTAAGTCAGAGAAACTAAAATAAATTCTTGTTAAGGCTTGCGATACAAAAACTTTATTGTACCTTTGCAGCCGCTAATACATTTTTTTAATTTAATAAATATTACAGATGGCAACTAAAATTAGATTGCAAAGACATGGTCGCAAAGGGTACGCGTTTTACCACATCGTGATCGCAGATAGCAGAGCTCCACGTGATGGAAGGTTTATTGAAAGGATTGGAACATACAATCCAAACACTAATCCTGCTACAGTAGATTTAAAATTTGATAGAGCTTTGTATTGGATACAAGTAGGGGCTCAACCTACAGACACAACAAGAAATATTCTTTCTGGCGAAGGAGTACTATTGAAAAAACACCTATTAGGTGGTGTTGCAAAAGGTGCTTTCACAGAAGCAGAAGCAGAAGTTAAATTCGAAGCTTGGAAGAAAGAAAAAACAAATGCTACAACAGCAACAGTAAGCAAACTTGCTGACGAAAAGACTAAAGAAGCTAAAGCTCGTTTAGAGGCAGAAAAAGCTGTAAACAAAGCTAAGGCAGATGCTTTGGCTGCAAAAAGAGCAGATGCTAAACTTCAAGAAGAAGAGGCAGCAGCCGCTGCGGCAGCAGAAGCAGCAGCAACTGTTGAAGAAGCTCCTGCAACGGAAGAAGCTCCAGCAGAAGAAACTCCTGCAACTGAAGCTTAATAGTTTTTTGTTAAAAGATAGAAAAGACAGTCCTAAAGGGCTGTCTTTTTTTGTCTCGCTATGTGAAAAACACTTTGATTATGTCTTTTTTCTTAAGATTATTAATTGTAGCAAAACTGATTTGAGAAATTTTACGGTGAAGGCAGGTGAAAAAGCTTGCCTTCACACTTTTCCTTTACTGCTCAATGAGTTGCAAAATGTGAAGGGTGAAAAATAAAACTCCCTGTAGAGCGTGCTAAAGCGCAAGTTAAATGATAAAAAAACAGACTGTATTTTTTGAAAAAGACACCGAGGTTTGAGGAGAAACACAGTCAGATTTTTTTGAAACAAAGTGAGATTATTTCTCCTTTTATATTTCATTTCATTATAAGTTGCGTAAGATTTTCTTCGTCGAATATTTCATTTGCAATATCAAATAGCAAGTCGGCATTAAGTAGGTCTAACTTGCGGTAAGTTTCGGATAAACTATCGTATTTGTTGAAATGAAGAAAGCTTTTACCCATATTTAGGGCTAAGTTTTCTTTGTTGTCGCGAGAAATGCCTAACTGACCTTTTAGTTGTTTTAGTGCAGCATTAAACTGAGATGATGTGAGTTTTGTGTCTCTTAGTCTTTTTAATTCCTTATGTATTAACGATAAGCAACGGTCTACGTTGTTGTGGTCGGAGCCGAAGTAAATGCTAAAAACACCAGAGTCGCTATATGAAGTAATACTTGATTCTACGGTGTAAACCAAGCCGTTCTTTTCTCTTAACTGTATATTTAAGCGACTATTCATACCAGGTCCTCCAAGTATGTTGTTTAGTAAGTATAAGCCAAGTCGTTTCTTGTCGTAGAAATCGTAACCACGACCACCTATCATTACGTGAGATTGATAAAGGTTATTGTTTACGAGTTTGTTTTCCGCTTTATTTATTTCAGGGGTAACTCTTTGTCTGTATGAGTTGCAAGTTGAGGTCTTGTTGGAAAAGTATTTGTTAGCCAAACGAATTATTTTGTTCAATGGAGTTTTACCGTGAAAGAAAAACACCATATTGTCGGGGCGATAAAATTCATTTACAAACTTAAGGCACTCAGTAGAGTTTATTTTATTTAAGCTTTCTTCTTCCCCTAATATATTGTGTCCGATTTCGTTGTTGGCGAATAATATATTTTCAAACTCGTCGTATATAAGCTCCGATGGATTGTCTTTATATGAATTTATTTCGTCGATTATAACTTCTCGTTCTTTGTCTACTTCTACTTGTGGAAACTGAGAGTTGAAAATAAGGTCTGATAGCAATTCTATAGCTCTTTCGGTATCTTCGTTAAGAGCTACTGCATAAAGAAAAGTTTCTTCTTTGGTGGTGTAGGCGTTTAGTTCTCCGCCAACATTTTCCATACGATTTATTATGTGCCACGATTTACGTTTCTCCGTTCCTTTAAATAAAGTATGTTCAACGAAGTGAGCTAACCCAAATTCTGATGGGGTTTTCTCGTCTCGGGTACCAGCATTAACAGCAAAGCCGCAATAAGCAACAGCCGATTGCGATGGTAGATATATTATTTTTAAGCCGTTGGATAAAGAAAAAGATTCGTATTCCATTGTTGAAAGATTAAAGGTGAAAAATAATTGTTATTTTATTTTTCACCTTTTCTGTTTTGTTGTTAAAACATAGAGTTTATATTTGTTGCTATTGAGGCAAATTCTTCGGGAGTGAACTTTTTTCTCGGATTAGAAAACGACATATCTGACTCGTTTGTTATAGGTATTAAATGAATATGGGCGTGGGGAACTTCCAGACCTATTACTGTAATGCCTATACGTTTGCAATCAATAGCTTTCTCCATTGCTTTAGCTACTTTTTTTGCAAATAGCATCATACCGGATAGAGAGTCGTTGTCTAAGTCGAAGATATAGTCTACTTCTTGCTTCGGAATTACTAATGTATGTCCTTCTGTTACGGGATTAATATCTAAGAATGCGTAAAAGTTTTCGTCTTCTGCAATCTTGTAGGAAGGTATCTCTCCTGCTATTATCTTACTGAATATTGTCATATAGATATATCCATTATTTCGAAACTTAGAACTCCAGAGGGAACAGTTATTTCGGCTACATCACCAACTTTTTTACCCATTAAACCTTTGCCTATTGGGGTGTTGATAGATATTTTACCAGCTTTAAGGTCTGCTTCAGATTCAGATACTAAAGTGTAGGTAACTGTTTGGTTGTTTTTAGTGTTGCGTATAGTAACCTTGTTTAATATCTGTACGCTGTCGGTTGAAATCTGACTTTCGTCTATCAGACGGGCTGTTGCTAATACGCTTTTAAGTTGAGCTATTTTAGCTTCTAAAATTCCTTGAGCTTCTTTTGCTGCATCATATTCAGCATTTTCAGAAAGGTCTCCTTTGTCTCGAGCTTCGGCTATTTGCTTAGTTATCGCAGGGCGTTGCTCTGATTCCAAAAAATTGATTTCTTCCAATAATTTTTCGTAACCTTCTTTAGTCATATAACTTACTGCCATAATCGTAATTTTTTAATTGTTATTATTGTATATAAAAAGAATTCCGGCCGTTCTGACCGGAACTCTGATGTTTCAAAAAGTTTTATTATTTTTCGTTCAATGCAAAAGTAGTGCTCTTTAAAGTAATAATCAAATTAAAAACGATGTTTTATAACATACATTTAACTATTATTATTCTTTGAGGTGTTTTTTCAATTCTGTTTCTAATTCGTGATAGTTTTCTATTCGACAAACAATGTCTCCTTTTTTGTTCATTATAAAAGAGGTTGGCAAATTAGATATGTTGTATGTTAACGCAATTTGAGAGTATACAGTATTGGGGTCGTGTACGCAAATCCAAGGAAGATTAACTGCTCCATTTTTCCATTTATGTCTATCTACGTCAAAAGATACTTGATATATTTCAATCCCTTTCTGTTTGTATTTGTCGTAAACGTTAGCTAATAACATATTGTGAGCAGGAGAAATATCTAATGAGTAAGCTGTGAAATCTATAATTGTAACTTTATTATCACAAACTTCTGACAAACGAATTTCTTTGTCGTTAATGCCATAAAGAGATATATCGTATAGGGTTTTGCTGCTTGTTCCTTCTACAATGCTTGGTTCTATAGTTTTAACTTCTCTTGAACTTGGTCTTGTAGTGAAGTATAGGTTTTTAAGTTGAGCAGCTCTTGGCGATTCGGGGTAATAAAGATTCCATACGTTGGCTATAGCGGCAAATAGTTTATTGTCGTTTTTATCGTAAGGATTAAATATTAAGAAATTATTTACTTGTTGAAACAATGCAAAGTAGGCGACCAGCGATTCAAAATCAGCATCTATGTATTCTTTGGCGGTCTCTTTGTAGTAGTTTATAACCTTGTAAGCCTTATCTTTGAAATCGTCGGGAGATATTTCTTTGTTGCTAAACTGTTCTGATAATATATTGTATTGTTTCTTAGTTTCTATCTGTAATAAAACAAGCTCTTTGATTTTGTTATTCTTATTGCCAGAATCTCCCTCTACATTATAGTTTGTAGCGAAAGAATTTGCATTGGCTGATATTTTAATTGTTTCTATACTGTCTACGGCGATGTTTATAATATGGTTACCTAAGCGTAAACGGTAAAAATCGGGGTAGGAAGGACGAGCAACCTTAAATCTAAAGTTGTCAGATTTAATTAAAACAGAGTCTATGATACTAATATTGGAAAGTCCTATGTGTTCGAGATATAAAGTGTCATTATCTTTTGAGCCTTCGACAGTACCCCAAATAGTGAATTCTTGTTTCTTATCGCAGGCATTAAAAATAAAAACCAAGGCGAATAAACATAAAAAAGGATATAAAATATTTGTCTTCATACATAAATACTTAAATAGAAGCGCAAAGATAATCTATTTCATTATTTTTTTCATTACCTTTGCTCGATTTTAAAAGGTAAAAAAATTTAGAAAGATTATTTATGATTAATCCAATTGTAAAAACAATTACATTAAGTGATGGACGTGCTATCACTTTAGAAACTGGAAAGTTGGCAAAACAAGCCGACGGTTCGGTTGTGTTAAGAATGAACAACACAATGATGTTAGCTACAGTTTGTGCAGCTAAAGATGCAAATCCAGGAGTGGACTTTATGCCACTATCTGTAGATTACAAAGAGAAATTTTCTGCTTTCGGACGCTTCCCTGGTGGTTTTATGAAAAGAGAAGGACGCGCTTCTGATTATGAAATACTAACTTCACGTCTTATAGACCGTGCTTTACGTCCTCTTTTCCCAGACGACTATCACGCTGAAGTTTTCGTTAATGTAACATTATTCTCTACTGATGGAGAAGATATTCCTGATGCTTTAGCAGGTTTGGCGGCTTCGGCAGCTTTGGCTGTTTCTGATATTCCTTTCAATGGACCAATCTCTGAGGTTAGAGTTGCTCGTATTAATGGCGAATTTGTAGTTAATCCTACTTTTGCTCAACTCGAAACTGCAGATATGGATATTATGGTTGCTGCTACATTAGATAATATAATGATGGTGGAAGGTGAGATGAATGAAGTTTCGGAAGATGATTTATTGAATGCAATAAAGTTTGCTCACGAAGCTATAATTCCTCACTGTCAAGCTCAATTAGAATTAATGGAAGCTGTAGGTACAACTACTAAGAGAGAATATTGCCACGAAACTAATGATGAAGATCTTCGTGCTGATGTAAAAGCTAAACTATACGACAAAGTATATGAAGTTGCTGTAGCAGGACTTAGCAAACACGAACGTGGAGATAAATTCTCTGAAATTAAAGCTGAATATAAAGCGACTTTCACTGAGGAAGAATTAGCTGAGAAAGCTGCACTGATAGATAAATATTATCACGATGTGGAAAAAGAAGCTATGCGTAGAGCTATTCTTGATGAAGGCAAACGTTTAGATGGACGTAAAACAACAGAAATCAGACCTATATGGTCGGAGGTTGATTATATACCCGGACCTCACGGTTCTGCAGTATTCACAAGAGGAGAAACTCAAGCTTTAGCAACTGTTACATTAGGTACAAAACTTGACGAGAAAATTGTTGATGACGTGCTTAATAATAATAAAGAACGTTTCTTATTGCACTATAACTTCCCTCCATTCTCAACAGGAGAGGCTCGTCCACAAAGAGGTGTTGGTCGTCGTGAAGTAGGTCACGGTAATTTAGCACACCGAGCTTTGAAACCTATGATTCCTACAAACTATCCTTATGTTATACGTATAGTTTCTGACATATTAGAATCTAATGGGTCTTCATCTATGGCTACTGTTTGTGCTGGTACGTTGTCGTTGATGGACGCAGGTGTTAATATCACAAGACCAGTATCGGGTATTGCTATGGGGCTTATCTCAGAAAATAAGGGAACAAACTATGCTGTTCTTTCAGATATTTTAGGAGATGAAGACCATTTAGGTGATATGGACTTCAAAGTAACAGGAACTGAAAAAGGTATCACTGCTACTCAGATGGATATTAAAGTAGACGGACTGTCTTATGAAATACTTGAAAACGCTTTAGCACAAGCAAAACAAGGTCGTCAGCATATACTTGGTAAAATACTAGAAACACTTTCAGCTCCTCGTACTGATTTGAAAGACCACGCTCCAAGAATTGAGGTTGTAATTATACCTAAAGAGTTTATTGGTGCTGTAATCGGGCCTGGAGGAAAAATCATTCAAGGTATTCAAGAAGAGACAGGGGCAACTGTTACTATCGAAGAAGTAGATGGTGTTGGAGGTAGAGTAGAAATCTCTTCTAATAATAAAAAGTCTATCGATGCGGCTATTGCCAAGGTAAAAGGAATTACCGCTGTGCCTGAAGTAGGAGAAGTGTACAAAGGAAAGATTAGTTCAATTATGCCTTATGGTGCTTTTGTTGAGTTCTTGCCAGGTAAAGATGGCTTACTTCATATTTCAGAAATAGATTGGCAACGCTTAGACAGTGTAGAGCAAGTTGGTCTTAAAGAAGGAGATGAAATAGAAATAAAACTTATTGATGTAGATCCTAAAACAGGTAAATTCAAACTTTCACGTAAGGTATTGCTTGAAAAACCTGAAGGATATATCGAAAGACCTCCAAGAGAAAGACAAGAAAGAAGTGATCGTCCAGAACGTGGAGACAGAAATGGCGACAGAGGTAATAGAGAGTTTCGTCCAAGAAACAATAATGGCTTCAATTCAAGAAGAGAAGACTAATATTTAGTTGTTAAATATATAAAAGAGTGTTAATAAGTAATTTATTAGCACTCTTTTTTTGTTAATAGTAAAAATGTTTTTACCTTTGTGCTCGCTTTACGTAACCTCTGAAGAGAAAAGAGAGACTCTTGAATGTTGCGTTTTGTTATTAAACTAAAAAGCTAAATAAATTATGGACTTAATTAAAGTTGCAGAACAGGCGTTCGCAAGTACAGAGGAAAAAAACTTTCCTACATTTAAGAGTGGAGATACTATTACAGTAGCTTATCGTATTAAAGAAGGAAATAAAGAACGTATTCAGCAATATCGTGGTGTTGTTATTAAAATAGCAGGACACGGTGATGCTAAAAGATTTACAGTAAGAAAAATGTCAGAAAACGTAGGTGTAGAGCGTATATTCCCTCTAAACTCTCCGTTTATTGAAAGTATAATTCTTAATAAGGTTGGTAAAGTTCGTCGTGCTAAATTGTACTACATCAGAGCTCTAACTGGTAAGAAAGCAAGAATTAAAGAAAAAAGAGTGAAATAAAAACACTCAATTAAGGGTTTGGTAAAATGGGTATAGTGCGTATCGTGAAGGTACGCACTATTTTTTTGTTCTATTTTTAATTACCTTTGTGAAAACATTAATAAATAATACCATGAATAAATTATCCTATCTTCTTTGTTTCTGTGTCTTCTTGCTTACAAGTTGTTTTAGCGTAGCTAACGAAATTAAATTGAATGTTAATAATTTTTATAATGATATTCATAATAATAGCGCTATTGCTACAGTTGTATTTACTCCTGGAGAGTATGTCGTAAAAATGGATATTACAAATCCTAACGATACTGCAACGGTTGAATTTGCTGTGGAAAGTTTGTATGGAGATATTGATTATGTTCCAGTTAAAAAACTTGTAGAAGTAAAAGGGGTAACCAATATTTCTATGGATTTTAAGATAGAAAAAGAATCTACATATAAGATTGTTCTTAAGTTTGTAGAAGGAACAGGATTAGGTGCAATTCCTTATGTTGAGGTTATAGAAGGTAATGCAAAACCATTAGAAGCTACCAACTCAACAGAATTAAGATTAGATTACATTAATGATAATGTAACTGGCAAAGAATACGAATGGATTTATGGCGAATTGCATATTCCAGAATACTCAGAGCCTATTTATTCTGGGTATATTATGCTTGGCTATAAGAATGCAGAGTTAAGCTTTAGCAGATATTGGGATTCATCTCAATTTTCTTTTGTTTTATCTGATAAAACAAAGCGTAACACTATTGATATTCCTATACTTAAGGCTAAGGGAGATGATGTTGAATATGGGGAAGTAAGCAATGAAGAACAAAATAAAAACCTAACTTTTGTTACTCTACAATCTAATAATCCCGAATTGTTAGCTAAAACTGATCTTAACTTATGTTACCTTATTAATAGAAGACCATTGCCTAATAATCAAATTTTATTGTCGGCGTGGTTTAAAATGAAAGAAGATAAAGATTGGACATACTTGGCTACATTTGAAACTAACGCATTAAGAAGTTCAAGAGATTTGTTCTCAAGAATTTACAGTCACGAAAAGTATAAGGGAATGACTTTGAGAAGAGGGGAATTTTCTAATATATATTATAAGGTATCGGATGGAGATTGGGCGGAAATTAATAAAGCAAAACCTTCAATACTGGAAACTAATGGCAGAATAGATTACACTGCGGGAGTTACAGAGTCAACTCCTCAGAGGTTTTATTTAGCAACAGGAGGATTTAAACCAATGCCTGCGGTTAAAGAAGAATTAACAACAAATAAAACTAATACACCTCCGGTTATTAATACCGATGCTTTGAGTAAATCGATTGATAAAGCTATGGAAGTTATTAAGCCTTCAAGCTGGGGATATTACCCTGATGATAAAGTGGCGGTAATTTCTGGTAAAGCTTCAGACTATCAGAATGGGGAAGGAATAGAAAAAAGTTTTGATGGAGATACACGTACTATATACCATTCTCGTTGGTCGGGGACTAAATTCCCTGTTAAACTCACATATAAATTTGATGGCAAAGAAGATATTGATTACATAATTTATTATCCTCGTACTGATGGAAGTAATGGTAATATTATAGAGTTCGACCTCTTTGTTAAGTCGCAAGGCGATTTTGCTTATTCTGAAGTTGGTAGTTATAATTTTGAAGGAAGTGGTTTAGCCTCAAGAATTGATTTGCCTACAACATTGAAAAAACCAGAGTCGATACAGTTTATAGTTAAATCAGGGATAGGAGATTCAGGGACTAATGGTTTTGTTAGTTGTGCTGAAATGGAATTTTACAAGAAGACAGGCAAAACAATTATACCAGATGTGTTTACCGATATTACTTGTTCTGCTCTTAAACCAAGTATTACCGAGAAAGATATAGATAATTTGGAAAGTGAAAGTTACAGAAATTTAGCAAAAGCTCTTTGCAATAAAACTTATGATGCTGAATATAGAGTTCAAGAGTATAAACCTTATCCCGATCCTGATATTTATGCTAAAGAAGTAACAAGAACGAGTCCTTATAGCTTAATGGATAATCCTACAGGTATTTATGTAGATAAAAATGAAAACATTGTAGTGTTTGTTGGTAATACTAACGGACAAAGGATAGCACTGAGAAGTCTTAACCTCGATAAAGATTATTCGTGTTCCGACTACTCTCTACAAGAAGGATTGAATGTTTTTAAGGCTCAAGATAAAGGTCTTTTATATATAATGTATCATACTTCTGAAGACAATGCAAAACCAGTGAAAATACATATAGCTACAGGTAGGGTTAATGGTTATTACGATGTAGCTAAAAATCCTGATGCCGATTGGAAAGCATTGCTCAATGCAACAGTTACAAAATATATAGATGTTCTTGGTAAATACACTCATTTGGCTTTTACCGTAGATGATTTCAAAAGATACACTCCAGATGTTAAAGAATTGATACAAGTGTGGGATTCAATTGCTTTTATGGAGCAGCAGTTTATAGGATTGGAGAAATATAACAAAATGAATCCTAATAGAATGTTTTGTGCCGTGTCTAATATGGGGTATTTTATGTTTGCAACTTCAAACCGAACTGGCTATAGCCAAGGCTCTTTGGGAGAGATTTGTAATCCTCAAAAGTTGAGAACTTCTGCTATATGGGGACCTGCTCACGAGATTGGTCATATGAATCAGACTATAGGATTTAAATGGGTTGGAATGACTGAAATTTCTAATAATGTTTATTCGCAATTTATTCAGCAACAGTTTGGTAATGAATCTCGCTTAGGAACAGAAAAACTAAATTCCGACTTTGATGGAGTTTGGTTTAATCGTTACGAAAAAGGATTTACAGAAATGATAGCAGGAGGAATATCTCAACTTCGCCACACTGATGTGTTTTGTAAACTTATACCTTATTGGCAACTGCAACTTTACAATGCCGATGTTTTAGGAAATAAAGATTTCTATGCAGATGTGCACGAACAAATACGTATTCGTCCGATACCAAAAACTGACGGAGATGCAGTTGTTCAGTTTATGACTATTTGTTGCGATGTGGCAAAGCTCGACCTTACCGACTTCTTTAAGAAATGGGGATTATTAATCGCGGTTGACGAAACTCTTACCGACCATAGTTCTATACAAAATGCAGTTTATTCGCGTAGAGGCTTTGTGATGACACAAAACCAAGTTGATAATCTTATTAAGTATGCAAAGAAATACACAAAACCAAAGCATAATATTCATTATATTCACGATACAGAAAAGGATAAGAGCGTGAATATATTTAAGGAAGATGCAAAAATAAAGAAAGGTGAAACTAAGATTACCAACAATAAAGTGGAAATGATTGGTTGGGAAAATGTTGTAGTTTTTGAAGTCTATGATAAAGGCAAGTTAGTGTTTGTAACTCCTGCTCATACGTTTACGCTACCGGAAGGAGTAACTAAACCAGAGATAAAGGCAGTAGGAGCGAAGTCGTAACATAAATAATAATGCTATAGAGTGTGGTTTCGATGATATTTAGTATTTTTGTAGTCAAAAATAATGTAAATATTTGCCTATGATATAGAGTTGCGTAACATACGCATATTTTAAATGTTGAAAAAAGCGTCAAGCTTTTATTCTGGTTCTTGAAACTTCGACACTTTCAAAAGGACAGCCAAGAGTAAAGCGATGATGCTCACGTCAATCGGCGTGGGCTTTACTCGTTAAATTTGGTTGTCAGGTAGTCGAAGACCTCAAGAACAGATGAAACAGTAATTGTCCGCGCTTTTTTTATGTATATTAGGCGGCAATGACATCAGTTGCACAAAAAAATAGAATTCAAGATACATAAGATTAAATCTATAGATATGATACAATTAGCAATATTACAAGTAACAGCAGAAGCTGGGTTTGCAGAAGGAAGCACCATTTTATTTTTGCTTGCCTTGGTATTTTTTATTTTTCTTAATGGAATAATTGCACAATGGAAAGGTTATCCTTTTTGGATCGGAAGTGTTTCAGGGATTGTTCTGTTTTTGGGAACGATTCTGTTTCTAATTATGCCTTTCAATAAAAAAACAAGAACGAAATGCCCTTATTGTATTGAGCATATAGCTAAAGACGCTAAGAAATGTAAACACTGCGGAGAATGGTTAGGTAAAGATGGCTTAGAGGACAATGCAAGATCGAAGCCTTAATTTTTTATTTTCTGCTAAGCACAAGAACTCTATTTTGATAGTTTGTCAAAATCAATATTTTCTTTCAATTTGTAGAATAACAGTATTTCATTTACATTCATTTCTCCATCTTCCTGTAATAACAAAGGTTGAACCTCAGGAGGCATTTGTTCTCTTATTCTTTTAATATCATCTTCTTTATTATCCGAGATAATCTGTGATAAATCTAAATAGTTGCAAATGCTAAAAAATTCTTCATTTTCAACATCGTATCCCTTGGTATAACCAAAAGAAAAATCAATTAAATCATCTCTATCCTGAATTATATTTTTTATAAAAACTGATTTATTGTTTCTTAAGTCAATAAACAATACAGCTTTTCTTCCTAAACCAGCATAAAAATCTTGTAATAAATACTTTTCATTATGAAATGGAGCATTCGCAGTAAAATACAATCCTTGATCAACTGCTTCGTTAAGACCGTCCATTCGCTTATCTGAGTTAAAATACTTTCCGTCGAAGTCCAAATAATATTTCATAAAAAAGGAACTATCTCTTTTCTCATAAATTCCATTCCCGTACGAATGATATATAAAAGTTGAATTTCTTTGATTCTCAAAATCAACACCAATAGAAACACCTTCAATATATTCTAAAAAATATGTGATTGGCTCTATCTGTTGATTTGTGTATGCAACTACATACGGATTTTTATCATTATTTATTGCGAATGGAGCCAACTGGAAAAGATAACTTTTGTCGGGTAGACACTTGAATTTATGAGCTCTAAATGGTAATCGTTCTTTTTTTACGTAGTTCCCATTATGATCAAATATCTGAATTGCATTTTTTGTATAATCAAGCACATATACATAGTCTTCATCTACATCAAAATCGACTAAACGACCAACTTCTTCAGGACCTCCTCCTTTTTCACAAACATCTCTAATGAAATTCCCTTGACGATCAAAGCATTTTAATTGTTCATTCAAATCAAAAACATAAATAAGTTCTTTTGTTACCTTAATGTCCCGAATAAGCCCAAGTAAAGCTTCGTCAGAATTTTCCAACGCAACATACCTAACAGAGTCGATTAGTTCACTAATTGAACACTCTTTAATTGTACTCTTTGAGATGTTTATAGTGATAGTACTATCTGTTACTAAATCTAATTCTTGTTGTACTTTTTTGTAATTTTCAGATGTATGAGAACAACTAAAAGTAAAAAACAATAACAACATCAATGATATTTGAGGAATGTTTACTTTCATAATCCGCTAAAGTAATAACAATAATGTTAACCTCAAATTTATTTTGAGAAAATAAACTATTATAGTCTGGTAAAAACTAAAAAAAACAGTTTAAGACATAGTTGTAAGTGAGTTCTAAAATGTTTTCTCAAAGTAAGCCACGTAATCAAATAAGAACAGTTATTTGCTGGTAGATTATCTCTTTTTTGCGAGTATTTTCATCTTAAAAATGCAAAGCTTCACTTAGGGTCGTCTCTCTACTAAGAGACCCCTTCTCTCTCTTATTAGATAGGCGAGGTGTCTCTACTAAGAGCGGCGGGGTGCTTTAAGTATTAAGGCGAGGTCGTTCTACTAAGAGCGGCATCGGGTCTCTACCAAGAACGGCAAGGGGTATCTACTAAGAAGCAACTCGCCTATCTAATAACAACGACAAGGGGTATGTAATAAGAAAGGCAAGGGAGTTCTACTAACATCCTTGCCTTCTTTTAATGAGAGTGTTTTGTTGGTAAGCCGCTTCTTACTTCAAAGCTTGTTTTATATCTTCAATCAGATCGTCTACATTTTCTATACCTACCGACAAGCGGATTAAGTCGGGAGCTACACCTGCTGCAATAAGTTGTTCGTCGCTTAGTTGGCGGTGAGTATGACTTGCAGGGTGAAGCACACAAGTGCGAGCATCGGCAACGTGAGTTACAATAGCAATAAGTTTTAAGCTGTCAATAAAGTCGATAGATGCCTCTCTGCCTCCTTTAAGTCCGAAAGCAATAACGCCACAAGAACCGTTAGGAAGGTATTTTTGTCCTAAGTCATAGTATTTGTCATTCTTCAAGCCGCAATAGTTAACCCACGCTATTTTCTCGTTGCTTTCTAAAAACTCAGCTATTTTCTGAGCATTGTAGCAATGACGCTCCATACGAAGGTGAAGAGTTTCTAAACCGATGTTAGTAAGAAATGCATTCATAGGAGCTTGAATAGAACCTAAGTCTCTCATTAACTGAACAACAGACTTGTAGATATATGCCGCTTTGCCAAAAGCTTCTGTATATATCAATCCGTGATAAGAATCGTCGGGAGTTGTAAGTCCAGGAAACTTATCGGCGTTTGCATTCCAGTCGAAGTTACCACTGTCAACAACAACGCCGCCTACGCTTGTAGCGTGTCCGTCCATATATTTAGTTGTAGAGTGAATAACAATATCGGCTCCCCACTTTATCGGATTACAGTTAATAGGTGTAGCAAAAGTGTTGTCGACAATAAGAGGCACACCTTGCGAGTGAGCTATGCGAGCAAACTTTTCTATATCTAAAACTTTAAGACCCGGATTGGCAACTGTTTCTCCGAACAAAGCTTTTGTGTTAGGACGAAAAGCTTTAGCTATTTCTTCTTCGCTTGCGTCTTGATCAACAAAAGTAACTTCAATGCCTAAGCGAGCCATTGTTACAGCAAATAAGTTGAATGTGCCTCCGTATATAGTAGATGCACTAACAAAGTGATCGCCCGAAGAACATATATTAAACAGAGCGTAGAAAGATGCCGCTTGTCCTGAAGAGGTAAGCATTGCACCAACACCGCCCTCTAAGTTGCAAATCTTAGCAGCTACAGCATCGTTGGTTGGGTTTTGTAGGCGAGTGTAGAAATATCCCGACTCTTCTAAGTCGAACAATTTAGCCATTTGTTCGCTTGTTTCGTATTTAAATGTAGTACTTTGGTAAATAGGCAAAACTCTTGGCTCGCCTTTCTTTGGCGACCAACCCCCTTGTACGCATATTGTCTCTTTTTTATACATTGTATTATCTATTTGTAGATTATATAATTATTATTTATAAACTCTCAAGCATTCTTTTTAATACCACTTGGCAAGAAATTTCTCTGTTTGCCGCTTCTTGAATAACTATAGACTGAGGACTTTCAATTACATCGTCGGTAACTATCATATTGCGTCTTACAGGCAAGCAGTGCATAAACTTAGCATTGTTGGTAAGATTCATTTTTGCAGTATCTACAGTCCAAGCTCTATCGGTACTAAGTATTTTTCCGTAGTTTTCATCAGCAAAAGCCGACCAATTCTTAGCGTATATAAAGTCTGCCCCTTCGAAAGCTTTCTCTTGATTGTATTCTATTTTAGCACCTCTAACAAACTTAGGATCGAGTTCGTATCCCTTTGGGTGAGTTATTACAAAATCAACATCGGCTTCGTTCATAAAGTCGGCAAACGAATTAGGAACTGCCTGAGGTAAAGCTTTAGGGTGAGGAGCCCAAGTGAGAACAACCTTAGGACGAGCCTTTGTTTTATGTTCTTCTATTGTAATTAAGTCGGCAAAACCTTGAAGAGGGTGGGTTGTAGCCCCTTCCATACTAAAAACAGGCTTACCCGAATGTTTGATAAACATCTGTAAAATATTTTCGCTATAATCTTCATCTTTATTTTCAAAACGGGCAAAAGAACGAACTCCTATAATGTCGCAGTAACAGCCCATCACAGGAATAGCTTCAAGCATATGTTCGGGTTTGTCGCCGTCCATAATAACACCTCTTTCGGTCTCTAACTTCCACGCACCCTGATTAACATCTAAAACCATAGTATTCATACCAAGATTCATAGCTGCCTTTTGAGTACTAAGTCTTGTGCGAAGACTCGAATTGAAGAAAACCATCAAAAGAGTTTTGTTGGTTCCTAAAGATTTATAACCAAATCTATTCTTTTTTATCTCTAAAGCTTCCTTAAGCGCAACCTTTATATCGCCTAAATCGTTTACATTGGTGAATGTTTTCATTTGTAATGTTGAATTATTCTTTATCGATTACAAAATTACATTATTTTAATGTAATGTTTTCGGTTTTGAAATAAATAATCTATTTTTGCCGATTAATATTAAAGACAAAGAGATTATACTATCAATTATTAATTAAAAAAATTGTGTTATGAAAAGAAAATTCACGGTTCTTGCAACTGTAGCTCTATTGAGTTCATCAATCCTATTCAGTTCTTGTATAGGTTCGTTCGGTTTGTTTAACAAACTTCTATCTTGGAATAAAAGTGTTGACAGCGAAAAGTGGGTAAATGAATTAGTGTTTTTTGCATTAGCAGCAGTTCAGGTTTATACTATTGCTTATGCTGTAGATGCTTTAGTGTTAAACTCAATTGAGTTCTGGACTGGCGAAAATCCTATTGCAGAGGCAAAAGTTCAAACTGTAGAAGTGGAAGATGCTTTGTACACTATCACAACTGACGAAAACGGTCATAAAATTCAAAAAGAAGATAGCGACGAAGTTATTGGTTTTATCTTTAATAAAGAAGATAATAGTTGGTCGTTAGATGCAATGGATCAAACAACTCCTTTGTTGAAATTTGTTGGAGAAGACCACGCTATGGTTTATCTTAACGACGGTTCTACAATGACTGTTAGTGTAGATCAAGCAGGTGTTTATGCGCTAAAACAAGTAGTTGAAAACAAATCTTACTTCGCAACAAAATAAATAAATGTTAATGAGTGCTTGACAAGGTATCTTTAATTTTGTATCTTTGTGTAACGAAGAAGTATAAAGCTCTCGAGATATGTCTCGGGGGCTTTTTTTATGCTATAACTCAGGGAAATCAAAGTGTTTTAAATGCAAAACTCGGTGTTTTTCGATACAAAACTCACTGAGTTTTAAGGTGAAAGATACTATGCTTTTTTAGAAGCTTACTGTGTCGATGCAAAAAAGTCTTTGTTTGTCAGAAAAACTATAGTTTGTAAGGAAATAGGAGTGGTTAAAGATTGTAAAATGAGGTTAAAGTTAAAATTACTAAGATTGCTATTTTATTCATTTATTTATTAACTTTGTATGTTATAGATTCGAGAAAATAACTAAGACTTATCTTTTACAAAAAAGAAGAATTAGAAGATTCAAAAAAGAAATAAAATACTGTTTTGAGATAATTATAAGTGAAAGCTTTTATAAAGATAAATAATTGTGTATGTATGATTTTGATGAATATATTAGGCAAGGCGAATTAGATAAAAAAGAGAAAAGCCAAATTTGGCAAACGGCTATTGGCTTGCAACAGGTTGATGGATTGAAACCGTCGTCTTATCTAATAGAAACAGCAAAACAGAATATAGAGGGTAGTATTACGATTGATGAAGTACAGCAACTTATTAAAAGCTATTATCAGTCGAAAGATAGTCGTATGCAAAGTGCCGAAGAAACAGAAGAGGCAGATAAAACGTCGGTTAATATTGCCAAATTGTTGAACGAGCAAACTTTTGCATTTACATTAGTTGGTTTTATAGCTGTGCATAGGCGAATATTTGAAGGAGTTTTTAAGTTTGCTGGTAAAATAAGAGATTACAATATTACTAAAAAAGAGTGGGTGTTAAGAGGTGATACAGTATTGTATGTATCAGCTCCAGATATTAGAAATGCAATAGAACACGATTTAGAACAAGAAAAAGCTTTCGACTACATAGGGTTAAATATGGACCAAATAACAAATCATATTGCAAAATTTGTATCTGGTTTATGGCAAATACACCCATTTGGAGAAGGAAATACACGTACGGTTGCTGTTTTTACCATTCAATATTTGCGTTCTATGGGCTTTAGTGTCGAGAACGACTTTTTTGCAAATTATTCGTGGTATTTTCGTAATGCTTTGGTAAGGGCTAATTATCAAAATATACAAAAAGGCGTAAAGCGTAATACTGAATACTTGGAGCTTTTTTTTCGTAATTTATTAATGGGCGAAAAGAATGAACTAATAAATAGGAATATGTTAATACAGGCTCCTCAAGAAATTTTGAAGAACGACAGTAAAAAGCTTGACCGAACAAGTACCGAACAACTTACCGAACAACTTAGTGAAAAAGAAAAAAGTGTAATTGCGGCAATTGCGCACGAGCAAATTTCTCTTAAAGAATTAATGGATATAATAGGTATAAAGCATCGCCCCACTTTTTTAGAGAATTATATAAATCCCGCTCTGGAACGTGGTTTAATCCGAACTTTATATACTCAAACCCCCAATCACCCTCGTCAAAAATATTTACTAACACCGAAAGGACTGAATTACTACGAACTAACAAATAAAGCATAGTATAACAAAAAAACATTGTATTTTTTTGTATTTACAAAAAAGAGTTCTACATTTGCAGTGTACTAATAAACTATTACACTAATAAATAAAAAATGTTCTTATGATTCAACTCGAAAATGTGAGCTTTAAGTACAAGAAGAAGCAAGTGTTTGACAACTTCTCTCTTAGTTTTGAACAAGGAAAAATCTACGGACTGCTTGGCAAAAACGGAGCCGGCAAGTCTACCTTGCTCTATTTAATGACTGGTTTGCTTATTCCTCAAAAGGGGAAAGTGCTGTTTAATTACTACAATGTGTCGAAACGTACACCGGCGGCTCTTCAGGAAATCTTTATAGTGCCCGAAGAATTTGATTTGCCTAAAATCAGCCTTAAAAGGTATGTAGCTATCAATAAACCTTTCTATCCTAATTTTAGTGAACAAGAGCTGGAAGAAAATCTAAGGTATTTCGACCTTGATATGACTGTTAATCTGGGCGAATTATCTCTCGGACAAAAAAAGAAAGTGTATATGTGCTTTGCTCTTGCTGCAAATACTTCACTTTTAATAATGGACGAGCCTACTAACGGATTAGATATTCCGGGTAAAAGCCAGTTTAAGAAGTTTATAGCTTCAAGATGTAGCGAAGATCGTACTATTATTATCTCTACTCACCAAGTTCAAGATGTTGAAAAACTTATCGACCACGTGTTGATAGTTGAAGATAATACTGTTTATATTGATGCTTCGGTTGATGATATTTGTAAGAAATTAAAGTTTGTAGAAGGCGAAACTTTGGTAGATCAAGAGCGCGCTATTTATGTGCTTCCTACCATTAAGGGTTGTAGTGCTTTATATCCTAATGATAATGAAGAAGAATCAGAACTTAATTTAGAAATCCTATTTAATGCTCTGCTTAACAATCGCGAGGGAATTAATAAATTGTTTAACCTGTAAATTTAATCTGTAATGAATAATTTTTTTGATATAAAACGTTTCGGACTTGTATTGAGTAAGGATTTGCAAGAGAATGCAAAAAATTACCTAATGACTTTTCTTACTTTATTTGGTATGCTAACGCTGATATTAACTTTAATGTCGTGGTCGTATTACCAAACATTATCGTATGTGCCTTACGAACCTACTCTTCATAATAACTGGTTATTGGGAGTGGCATCGTTTTTCTTCTTGGTTTTTGGAGTGTATTATGCCTCTACAACTATGAATGTAACAAATAATAAAACGAAGTGTATCTCTTATTTATCTTTCCCTGCATCTAACTTCGAGAAATTCTTTTCTCGTTGGCTTATAGTAACGGTAGGGTTTATAATAGCTTTCTTTGTTGCTTTGTTTTTGGCAGATATAGTAAGAATGTTTATCTGTTCGATGCGTTATCCAGATGTAGACATTAAGATGATAAGTCTTAAAACTTTGGTTAATCCTTCAAATGAATGGAAGGGGACGGAGCATTATACATTTCCTCAAATACAGTTCTTTATTCTTAGTTTGTGTTGGTATTTTTCATCGCAAGCAGTGTTTTTACTGGGTTCTACGTTCTGGAATAAAAACTCTTTCATAAAAACATTCGCTACAATGTTTGTTATTGCTCAACTGTTCGGACTGACTGCAACCATAACAGCAAGTCTTGCATTTGGAAGTGTAGATAAATATGTAAATGCTATGGAAACTATTAGACCGATGTTTGACGTATTTGATAACTTCGAAACTTGGTTTATGATTATACCATCTATAATCAATATTCTCTTTTGCTGGGTTCTTGCTTACTTTAGATTTACGGAATCGGAAATTGTTAAACGTTGGTAATTATGGACTTTAAACAACAGAAGGCAATATATTTACAAATAGCCGAACGTATTTGCGATGAAATACTTACAGGGAAGTATCCAGAAGACGGACGCATACCTTCTGTAAGAGAATACGCGGCAATGGTAGAGGTAAACTTTAATACGGTAATGCGCTCTTTCGAGTATTTACAACTAAAGAAAATTATCTACAACAAAAGAGGTGTTGGTTACTTTGTAGCCGAAGGTGCGAAGGATATTGTATTGTCTACACGTAGAGATAAATTCCTTGAAAATGAACTCAATGACTTCTTTAGAAATATTTATGTGCTTAATATTTCTATGGAAGAGATAACAGAGATGTATAGTAATTATGTAAAACTTAAAAATAATAATAGTAATGAGACCAACAACTAAAATAATATTAGGACTTATAGCGGCTTCATACGTTCTTATGATATTATCAATGATAGTGTTGTCGATGATGGTTTAGAGAAGGATTCATCATTAACTGTTCTGTGTAAAACGAAAGAGAGTGTGTCGAAATTCAGAAATTGACACACTCTCTTTGTTTTTGTAGAATTGTTAACCAATATGTAAATCTTATTCAGTAAACAACACTGATATTTTAGAACTCAACAACTGTTATTCCAGCACCTCCAAACTGAACGTGCTCGTCTTGATACCTCTTTACACCAACCACACTCCTTAAATAATCGCGTATTATTTGTCGCAATGCACCTGTTCCTGTTCCGTGAAGAATACGCACACGCTCCACTCCACACTGGATAGCATCATCAATATAGTATATAACCGCTTGAAGAGCCTCATCTCCACGCATACCACGAACATCTATTTCCATCTTAAAATTTAGTTTGGTATTGTTGATGTGTTCCGAAGTATTTGATATAGTAATCCGAGAGTTCTCTTTTTTTATTGCATTATTGCTTACCTTTTCAAGTTGTTCGAGTTTTGTTGTTGTTTTTATAGCTCCGAAAGCAACAACAACATTCTTTCCTTTAATCTCAAGAACTTCACCAGGAGTTCTTTGTCCTTTTATTTTAACAAAATTCCCAACTTCTATTATCTCTGGCAAAAATGTAGTAGACGGCTGTTTCTTTTTCTTCTTACGAGCTTCACGCTCTTTCATCTTGTCTATTTTGCGAGTAATCTTATTGTCGCTCGTTTCGTTATTGTTCAACGATTGCTTAAAACCATCTAATTCTTTACGTATTTCTTTGGTTTTTTCTTTTTCAGCCTGAGCTTCTCGTATCTGTTTTATTACATTTTCTATCTTAGCATTAGTTTCCGATAGAAGTTTTTCGGCTTCTATTTTAGCTTGAGCTAATATTTCTTTGCGCTGAGCCTCTACCTTTTCCAAATCGGTAGTGTAACGAGCTGTGAGTTCTTCAAGTCGTTTCTCTTGCGAACGTATGTTTTGTCGTTTTGACTCCCAATAACGCTTATCGCGAACAATATCCTGAAGATATTTGTCCATATCTATATAGTCTTGCCCTACTTTTTCAGAAGCTTCAGCAATTACATCTTCAGGTAAACCAATCTTACGAGCGATTTCAACAGCAAACGAACTCCCCGGATTACCGATGGATAACTTAAACAATGGCTGCATCTGATTTCTATCGTACAACATTGCCCCGTTTACTACACCTTCGTTTTCTTCGGCATAAGTTTTTAGGTTTTGATAGTGAGTTGTTATAATGCCATAACTTCCCTTATCATTAAAACGATGAAGAAGAGCTTCAGCTATAGCTCCTCCTATCTGAGGTTCGGTTCCTCCCCCAAACTCATCAATAAGTATTAGCGATTTATCGTTAGCGTTCTTTACTATATACTTCATATTGGTAAGATGAGAACTATATGTCGAAAGATCGTTCTCGATAGATTGTTCGTCGCCAATATCTATAAATATATTGTTAAAAATACCTGTAGTAGAACGTTCACTTAAAGGTATAAGCATTCCACACTGGAGCATATATTGAAGTAGTCCTACTGCCTTTAATAACACTGATTTACCACCAGCGTTTGGTCCTGATATTATTAGTATTCTATCGTTTTCGCGAGTAAGTTCTATATCTAAAGGAACAACTTGTTTGTTTTGCTTACGATGAGATAAAAGTAATAAAGGGTGAATTGCGCGTATCCAATCGAGATATGGTTTATTCACCATATTAGGGAGTATTGCTTCTATATCTATTGCAAAAAGAGCTTTAGCTCTTATAAAATCTATCTCTCCCAAAAACAAGTAAGAGTTTAGTATGTCTGGTATTTCGGGGCGAATACTATCTGTGAAATTGGTAAGTATGCGAACTATCTCTCGTTTTTCTTCGCTTTCAAGTTCTCGTATTCTGTTATTAGCATCAACCACTTCGGCAGGTTCGATAAATACAGTTTTGCCTGTCGCCGATTCGTCGTGTACTATTCCCTTTAGCTTACGTTTATAAGCTGGAGATATAGGAATAACCAATCGTCCGTCTCGCATAGTTGGCGATACGTCTTTATCGACAAACCCTTCCGATTGTGCCGAACGCAATATAATGTTTAAGGTTTTTGAAATCCCATTAACCGTTTGGTTTAGTTGCCGACGAATATTGCTAAGTTCGGGAGTAGCATTATCTTTTATCTTTCCAAACTTATCAAGAATAGCATCAATGTTTCTTATTAATTGAGGAAAAGAAGATACATCTTCGGCCAATTCTTTGAGAAAAGGGTAGGAGTCGTTATCTTCTTTATTAAAGAAATGCACTATCTCATTGATAGTTTCGAGCGAACGCCGAATGTCGAACAGTTCGCGCTCAACAAGATAAGTGCCTTCTACTCGAATTTTTTTAAGAGAAGGTCGTACATCGAAGAAGTAATTTACCGGGAATGCATCTTCTTCTCTTATTATGCGTACAAATTCATCGGTTTGTTTTAGCTGCTTTTGTACATAATCGTATGTTTTGGAGAAAACCATTTCTTCTACTCTATCTTTTCCTAAAGTAGATAAACATCGATTAACTACTAAAAGTCTTATTTTATCAAATCCAAGTTTATTTTCAAGTGAGTTCATAAATTTAATTAGCCTCGTCCTGCTCTCAAAGCTGCGAGATTAGCCTCGACTACAGCTTCGCCTTTACGACTAAAAATATCTCTTATGCCATTTTCAAGCTTTTCAAAAGCGATATTAATATAAGGCGATGCAGCACCAAGCAATACTATATTGCTCGAACGAGCCGAACCTAAATCTTTGGCTATTTTATCTACATCTATTATTATTTTATTAGGAAGCGCATTGTAAGCTTCCATTAATTTATCAAAATCTGGATAGTTAGGAATATTCTCAAACGGTGTTGAATTAGTTACCACCCAACCATCTTTCTTTAAGTATTGTAAGTAACGCAAAGCTTCCATTGGTTCTAAAGAGATAATAATATCTACACAACCAAGAGGTATAAGATCAGAAGCTATTGGCTTGTCGCTGATACGTAGATGCGATTGCACATCTCCGCCTCTTTGACTCATACCGTGTACTTCTGCCTGTTTCATATAAAGACCATCTTCAAGAGCTGCCTCTCCTATAACTGCGGCAACAGAAAGTATTCCTTGTCCGCCTACACCTGCTAATATTATGTCTGTTTTCATTTCTTTTTTGCTTTACGTTTTAGGGTTTGAATACATTCTCTACAAGGAACTATTACCGACACACCTTTGTATTCTATTTCTTCTCTAATAATTTGTTTCATCTCTTCAAAGTTTTTCTTAAGAGGAACAAACGCACGAAGATGCTCTGGTGCTACGCCTATACCTTTGCAGATATTGTGAATGCGACCAGTAGCAGCCGAATCCTGACCTCCTGTCATTGCTGTTGTTTCATTGTCGGAAATAATTATTACTACATTTGCATTTGAGTTTACACAATCAAGTAAACCAGTCATACCCGAGTGAGTGAATGTAGAATCTCCTATTACTGCTATTGCAGGATATATACCTGCCTCAGAAGCTCCCTTTGCCATAGTTATCGAAGCTCCCATATCTATACAAGACTCAATAGCACGGAAAGGAGGAAGTGCTCCAAGTGTGTAGCATCCTATATCACTAAAAACTTTAGAGGTAGGGTATTCTTTAACCACTTCGTTAAGTGCTTCGTAAACATCACGGTGTCCGCAACCTGCGCATAGAGCAGGTGGACGATTTTCTACTACAGTAGGAATTTCGTAATGAGTAATAACATCTAAACCAAGAGCCTTACGAACTTTATCAGGATTGAGTTCTCCATCACGATTAAGCGTACCATCAAGACGACCACGTATTTTAAGCCCTTTACCAAGATAACCTTTCAACTGCTCTTCAACAACAGGGAAACCATCTTCAAGAACTAATATCTCATCACACTCTTCAGTCATCTTTAACAATTGCTTTTTAGGCAGTGGATATTGACTTATCTTTAATACAGGATTTTTAAACCCGTCAGGATAGTTTTCTTGCAAATAATTGAAAGCAATACCACACGCTACTATACCAAGTTTTTTGTCAGGAGCATCGAAGTATTTATTATAAGGTGAAGCCTCTGATTCGGCAAGAAACACATCTTGCATCTCAAGAAGTTTTTTATATTGTCGGCGAGCATTTACTGGCAATAATATATATTTAAGATGAGCATTCTCCTCAAGACTTATAGATTTTTGAGCCTTTACCTCGCGTCTTACAACTCCAGCACGAGAGTGTGCCATACGAGTAGTGATACGAAACAGAATAGGATAACCAAGTTTTTCCGACAGTTCGTAACCATCGTATATCATATCGTAAGCCTCTTGCTGGTTCGAAGGTTCAAAAATAGGAATCATTGCAAAATTACCATACACACGGTTGTCTTGTTCATTCTGAGATGAGTGCATAGAAGGGTCGTCGGCAGAAACTATAATCATACCTCCATTAATACCCGACATGGCAATATTCATAAAAGCATCGGCAGCCACATTAAGTCCAACGTGTTTCATACACGATAAAGTTCTTTTACCTGCATACGACATACCTAATGCGGTTTCTAATGCGGTTTTTTCATTTGCACACCAACGCGAGAAGATGTTTCTCTCTTTAGCTAAAGGTGAAGTTTGTATAAACTCAGTAATTTCAGTCGAGGGAGTACCTGGATAAGAATACACGCCTGATAAACCTGCATCTATAGCAGCCTGAGCAACAGCTTCATCTCCTAAAAATAATTGTTTCTTCATTTTATTTATTTTGTTTATATTCTTTACAATAGTTACTTAATCCACAAGATTCGCATTTAGGTCTTTTAGCTACACAAACATAACGCCCGTGTAAGATAAGCCAATGATGAGCTATAGCCCATAGATGCTTGGGGATATTCTTTGTTAATTCTTTTTCGGTTGCCGCTGGAGTTTTAGAGTTATTGGTAAGCCCTATTCTATTAGACACTCTAAACACGTGTGTGTCTACTGCTATAGCAGGAATGTCAAATACTATAGAGGCAATAACATTAGCCGTTTTCTGTCCTACTCCAGGCAATCGCATTAAATCCTTTATGTTAGATGGTAGCTGTCCATTAAATTCTTCCATTAACATCTTAGACATACCTACCAAATGTTTTGTCTTATTGTTTGGATAAGACACACTCTTTATATATTCATAAATAGCTTCGGGAGTTGCTGCTGCCATAACTTCGGGAGAAGGATAGGCTTCGAATAGAGCAGGAGTGACCAAATTTACTCTCTTATCGGTGCATTGTGCTGAAAGGATTACAGCCACCAATAACTGAAAAGGAGAGTTATAGTGTAACTCTGTTTCTGCAATAGGCATATTCGCCTGAAACCATTCTATTACCTTACTATATCTCTCCTTTTTAGTCATAAAAACATTACCCACTACAAGGGTAAACAATTATGTTGCCGACTCAAATTGTTTGAGGAAGCGAACATCGTTCTCGAAGAACATTCTTATATCTTTCACCTGATATCTTAGATTTGAGATACGTTCTATACCCATACCTAAAGCATATCCTGTGTACACTTTACTATCTATACCGCAATTTTCTAATACGTTAGGGTCTACCATACCGCAACCCATAATCTCTACCCAACCTGTGTGCTTACAGAAAGGACAGCCCTTGCCTCCACAAAGATTACAGCTAATATCCATCTCGGCACTTGGCTCAGTAAATGGGAAATAAGAAGGACGTAAACGTATCTTTGTTTCTGCCCCAAACATTTCCTTTGCAAAATACATCAATACTTTCTTCAAGTCAGTAAACGATACATTCTTATCAATATATAAAGCTTCTAATTGGTGGAATGCAGACAGCGTTCTGTACGACACAGCTTCATTTCTGTAAACTCTTCCCGGACACATAATACGAATTGGAGGTTCTGTAGTCTCCATTACTCGAGTTTGCACCGAAGATGTGTGAGTTCTAAGTAGTATATCAGCTCCGTGTTGCACAAAGAAAGTGTCTTGCATATCACGAGCTGGGTGGTCATCGGCAAAGTTAAGAGAAGAGAACACGTGCCAATCGTCTTCGATTTCAGGACCTTCGGCTATTGAGAAACCTAAGCGAGAGAATATATCTACTATTTGCTTTTGTACTACTGCCAATGGGTGACGAGTTCCTACATTATAAGGATAAGACGTACGAGTTAAATCAATATTATCGTCTGAAGTTTCTTTATTTTCCAACGATTCTTTCAATTCGTTTATCTTCTCTTGTGCTTGAGTTTTAAGAACATTAAGTTTCTGTCCTAATTCTTTTTTCTGTTCAGCAGCTACTTCTCTGAAGTCGTTCATCAAAGAAGACACAACACCTTTCTTGCTTAAATATTTAATTCTTAAAGCTTCTAACTCTTCTTGGCTATTTGCCTTCAAGTCTTTTACCTCAGCTAAAAGCGTTTCTATTCTATTTATCATAAGTCATTCTCTTTTTTTTGACCCACAAAGGTATAAAATATCTATAAGACTAATTGTTTCTTATTGAAAAAAATCTACTTTTGAAGTCCAAATTACGAAAGAACTGCATTACTGCAACATATTATATACTAAATTCTTGATGTCTTTCTGGTATCTCAATATCAAGGAAGCCCTTCTTCATAAGTTTTTTCTTAAATTCTTTTTGTACTTCATACTCTCCGTGAACAATAAAAAGGCGTTTAACTTTGCTCGGGTCTTGACAAGCTAAGTATTGACTTAAATCGTTGTAATCGGCGTGAGCACTCATAGAATCTATCTCCTTTATTTCGGCTTTAACATCGAATTGCTTTCCAAATATATTAACCGTTTCAGGACGATGTTTCAATCTTCCGCCTAAAGATTGAGGCTCGCAATAACCTATTAGCAGTATGGTGTTGCGCCAGTTTTCTATTCCGTTAGCGATATGATGCTTCACGCGACCAGCCTCAGCCATTCCCGAAGCCGAGATTATTACCATAGGCGAATAATTTGTGTTAAGAGCCTGCGACTCTCGCTTATCAGATATATACTCCAACCCCTTGAAATCAAAAGGATCACTATCTGTAAGCATTATCTTTTGAACGGTTTTATTGAAAGTTTCGGGGTGCTTCTTTACAATATGAGTAACCTTAGTAGACATCGGACTATCCAAATAATACTTTATATCGGGTAGTTTGTTTTTAAGTTCCAGTTCGTTAAGAGCGAAAAGTATTTCTTGAGTTCTGCCTACGCTAAAGGCAGGAATAATAAGCTTACCCTTCTTCTTAACGCAAGTCTCGTTAATATTTTTAAGTAAATCTTCGGCATAAGTATCCATCGGCGAATGCACTTTGTCGCCATAGGTCGACTCAATAACTACGTAATCGGCCTGTGGAAATTCTTTAGGCGACTGAAGAATCGGATCACTATAACGACCCACATCGCCACTGAAAGCGATTGTCGTTTTCTTGTTGTCTTCTTTAAGCGTAACGTATATAGTTGCACTTCCCAATATGTGACCAACATTAAAGAACTGGAAACTAATATTTTCGTCGTGCAATGTTTTCGTTTCGTAAGCTACGGGAACAAAAAGCTCAATAGTTTTCTCAACATCTTCTTCAGTATAGAGAGGTTCCAACAGTTCCTTGCCCTGCTCTAACCGTCTCTTGTTAAGAAAGTATATATCCTGCTTCTGTATATACGCCGAGTCTTTAAGAAGTACCTTGGCAACATCTATAGTTGGCTGCGTTGCATATATTTTACCCGTAAAGCCATCTTTTACCAGTCGGGGTAACAACCCAGAATGATCGACGTGGGCGTGCGAAAGTAAAACACAAGTAACGTCTTGAGCGTTAAAGCCAAAATCTTTATTCAAGGCTGGAGTTTGAGGTCCCATACCCTGATACATACCACAATCTAAAAGAACTTTCTTACCATTACTCAACGAGATAAGATGTTTACTACCTGTAACAGTTCTTGCTGCTCCGTGAAAAGATATCTTCATATTAGTGTATATTTAATTCATTGATGTAACAAAGTTAATAAACTAAAAGTTAAAACCTAAAAAGCAAAAGTTAAATTATTTCTTTTCAGATTAATTTCTCTACCTTTGCGAGTATATAAAAACAATTAAAGCAAAGATACCTATGTTTAACAAAGACGTTTATATTAAAAGACGAGAAGAATTAAAAAAATCTCTAGGCAGCGGATTAGTATTATTACTCGGTAACGGCGAAGCAGCCCTCAACTACCCAGGCAACACATATGCGTTCCGGCAAGACAGTAGCTTCACCTATTACGTAGGGCTAAACAGTCCCGACCTCGCCTACCTAATGGATATCGACAACAACACCGAATACCTATTTGGAGACGAACTAACAATCGACGACATTATATGGATGGGAAATCTCCCCTCGCTAAAAGAACGCGCAAGCCAAGTAGGCATACAAACCATTTGCAAATCAGGAGATTTAGCCACATACGTAAACAAAAATAAAAACATCCACTACCTAAAGCCTTACCGCTATCGCAACCAAATAATACTCAGCGAGATGCTAAACAAAAGCATTCCCGAAATAATGAACAACTACTCCGTAGAACTAACTAAGGCAGTAATAAAAATGCGCCTAATCAAATCGGAAGAAGAAATACAAGAGCTCGAAAAAGCCGGCAAACTAGGATACGCAATGCACATCACAGCAATGAAAATGTGTCAGCCAGGCGTAAAAGAACAAGAGATAGCCGGAATGATAGAAGGCATAGCAATATCGAAAGGAAACAGAGTATCGTTCACCACAATTTTATCTATGAACGGACAAACCCTACACAATCACGACCATAGCGGTACGCTTGCCCAAGGACGACTTATGCTATGCGACGCCGGAGCCGAAGCCAATAGCGGATACGCCTCCGACTTCACCCGCACAACACCCGTAGGCGGAATCTACACACAACAACAAGCCGACGTACACAACATAGTGCTACAAGCATTAAACGAATCAATAGAGATGGCAAAACCCGGAATAACATACAAAAGCGTTCACCGAAACGCATACAAAGTTATATTCGAAGGACTAAAATCTCTGGGCTTAACAAAAGGAAACACCGACGACGCACTAAACGCCGGAGCACCAGCCCTATTTATGCCGCACGGACTCGGACACGCAATGGGTTTAGACGTACACGATATGGAAGACCTCGGAGAAACTCTTGTAGGATACGACGACGAAGTTCAGCGCGACACAATGTTTGGATACAAAAGCCTCCGATTTGGCAAACGCCTTGAAGAAGGACACGTATTAACCGTAGAACCAGGCATTTACTTCGTTCCCCAACTAATAGAAAAATGGGAAAACGAAAAAATAAACGCCGACTACATCAACTTCTCCGAAGTAAAAAAATATCTCAACTTTGGCGGAATCCGTCTCGAAGACGACATACTAATAACCCCCAACGGCTGCCGATTGGTTTACAACAAACGCCTACCCGTAACCACCGAAGAGATAACAAACGCCGTTTTAGGATAACAAAATTTTCGCACGTCTGAAAATAAATTTTCGCACGTCTGGAAATAAATTTACGTACGTATGAAAATAAATTTACGTCCGCATGAAAATATATTTACATACGCATGAAAATAAAAGCCTCCCCAAGTCGCGATATACAGCCACGGGGAGGCTTATTTATGCCGTGCAGAATCTACGATATTTTTTTTCTTTCAAATAAAAATATTATACCAAAATAACGTATCTTTGCACCCAATATAACGAAAATACTATGATTCTTGAAATAAAAGACATAACTAAATCTTACGGACATACGAAAGCTGCAAATAACGTTTCCTTCAACATACAGAAGGGAGAGATAGTCGGCTTTTTAGGTCCCAACGGAGCAGGAAAATCTACCACTATGAAAATTATTTCGGGATGCACTAACTACAATAAGGGCGAGGTGATTATAAACAACATCAACCTAAAAGAAAACCCAATACAAGCCAAAGAACAAATAGGTTTCCTACCAGAAAGCAATCCTCTTTACGAGGATATGTATATATATGAATACCTCGATTATGTAGCCGGATTATATCCCACAATCAAGAACCGAAGGGAAAGAATAGAGCAGGTGATACAGCAAACGGGGATTACGCCGCAACGAAATAAACGTATAAACCAACTCTCGAAAGGCTACAAACAAAGGGTTGGTATTGCGCAGGCTATAATTCACGACCCACACCTTATTATATTAGACGAACCTACGTCGGGCTTAGACCCCAATCAGACCGAAGAGATACACAAGCTGCTATTGTCGCTGAAAGAAAACAAGGGTATTTTATTTTCCTCCCATACCCTCTCGGAAGTGGCAACCATCTGCACGAGAATTGTGTTTATTAACAAAGGTGAAATTAAAGCCGATTTACAGAAAAACGAGATAGAAGATTTAGATTACTTATTTAAAAAACTTACAAAATGAAAACTAAAAAACTTTGCAAAACCATTTCTCTTACCTTAATCTTATTACTATTTTTTACGTACCACATTACTGCACAAGTCTACAACACGGAAACCGTTCCGAACGACAACCTCAAAAATCGTTACGACTTCGTGTCCAACCCCAACTCCATCATATCTCCGAAAGCCGAGCAGGAGTTAAACAATATTATTATACAAATACAAGATTCTACTTCGGCAGAAGTTGCAGTAGTGTTGCTTAAGTCGATAGGAAATGCCAACATCGGCAACTTTGCCACTTCGCTATTCACAAAATGGGGAATTGGCAAGAGCGCAAACGACAACGGTCTCTTATTCTTACTTGTTGAAGATCAGAGGCAAATGGTTTTCCGAACGGGCTACGGATTAGAGGGTGTGTTGCCCGACATTATTTTATCACGCATTATAAGAAACGACATAACGCCTTATTTAAAACAGGGCAACTACAATCAGGCGATTATAAACGGTATAAGCGAAATTAAAGCTCTTCTACTTAATCCCGACTCCGTTGACGAGATTATTGCTAACGAACGGGCGGCTCAAGATGCACAGTATCAGGGAATAATAAACTTCTTCAAAACATTATTAATAATGTATCTGATATTATCGGTGTTTGTTACACTTTCTTTTGTGTTCAGAGCGGCATCTAAACTTAAAATGTGGGATAAAGTGCCCGACAAGTACAACGATTTGGCGAATATGAAGTCGTCGGTAATCTTATGCTCAGTATTTTTCCCTATACCGATGTTGTTATTTGCGGTTTACTATTTCTATAAATTAAACTGGCTGAGAAATAATCCTATAGACTGTCCGGTTTGCCACAGCAAGATGATAAAAGAAGATGACGACGAAGTCTTAAATTTATTAAACAACTCTCAACTTACAGAAGAAAGCATACGCTCGGTTGATTATGATGTGTGGCATTGCAACAACTGTAAGCACAATGAAATATTAGGCTTCGACAATCCAAATTCTTCATACACCGAATGTCCTAACTGTAAAGCTAAGACGTATAACTTGCAACGCGACCATATAGTTAAAAACGCTACTCCGCTATCGAAGGGTGAGGGAGAAAAAATATACGAATGCAAAAACTGTAAGTTTAAGAAAGCTATACCATATATTATACCTATGATAATAGTAACCTCAATTAATAGCGGACGAAGAAGTAGAGGTGGATTTGGCGGAGGCAGTATTGGCGGAGGTTTCGGTGGTGGTCGCACGGGAGGCGGCGGAGCAAGAGGAGGCTGGTGAAACATAACAATCTCTGTCTGTTTTTGAATCTTTTCAAAATAAAAATTTATTCGTAATCTTGCGAATTAAAAAACTATTCGTATATTTGCGAACTGAAAATAATAAAGCAATGCAAAAGCAAAAACTTACAAAGGAACAGGAACAGATAGCACGTTTTGCTAAAGCAATGGGGCATCCCATACGGATTGCGATACTCCAGATGCTTGCCAGCCAAACGTGTTGTTTTCACGGAGATATGTCGGAATTACTACCTATCGCCAAAAGCACCTTGTCTCAGCATTTGAATGAATTGAAAGATGCGGAATTGATACAAGGAGAAATCACACCTCCAACGGTTAAGTATTGTATCAATAAAGAAAATTGGACTTTTGTAAAAGAGCTGTTAGGCGGATTTATAGAAAGTGTGGCAACATCGAAAGGTGGCTGTTAATAGCTGTTTTTTTGTCTGGAGTATTCGTTGAATTACGAACTGCGAACAGAGGATATAAAGTTAAACGATAATTAAAAAACAATCAACATGAAAAAAAGTATTCTATTTGGATTACTGGTCTTATTACTGACCGCTTGTGGTGGTAATACACAAAAAAACAATCAAGAATCATCTGGTGTAACGGAAGTCAAAACGCAACTTGCTGATACTTCCACGGTAAATGTTTACTATTTCCACGGTAAACAGCGTTGTAAAACGTGCATTGCGGTAGGTGATGTTACAGAAAAAACGATAAAGGAACTTTATACGGATAATCCTTATGTGAAATTCATTGAAGTAAAGACCGATGAAGAGCAAAATGCTTCGCTTGTAGAAGAATACGAAGTAACATGGAACGCCCTCATCATTGCTAAAGGCGATAACCATGTTGAAATAACCAAAGAGGCATTTGCCAATGCTTTGAACAGTCCTGAAAACCTTGCCAACCTTATCAAAACCGAAGTCGATAAAAGGTTATGATGGAGTATTTACAAAACCTTGCCGACGGATCAAATTGGCCGATACTAACAACGTTTGTATTAGGCTTAATGACTGCTATCAGTCCTTGTCCGTTGGCAACGAACATTACAGCAACCGCCTATTTGAGCAAAGATATAGGCGTGAAACACCGTGTGTTACTCAACGGATTGTTTTATACGCTTGGACGGATGTTCACTTATACAGCACTCGGACTTATATTTTATTTCGGTGCAAGCCAGTTTCAGGTAGCACGGCTATTACAGAACATCGGTGGTGTGTGGTTGGGTATAGCGCTTATCGTTATCGGAATTTTAATGCTCGACATTATTAAATGGAATATTCCGGGAATGGGAAAGTTCAGATTCAAACTCGAAAAGAAAAAAGGCAGGAAAAGTTACCTTGATGCCTTTATTCTCGGATTATTATTCGCACTTGCCTTTTGCCCATACAGCGGGGTACTTTATTTCGGCGGTCTGATTCCTATAACTATCGCCAGTCCGTCAGGGCTGTTACTCCCTCCTGTATTTGCCATAGCAACAGGACTTCCCGTAATCGTTATAGCGTGGCTTTTAGCATACAGTGTCGGCAATGTCGGTAAGTTCTACAACAAAATGAACGTCTTTCAAAAATGGTTTAAGCGTATAGTTGCAGCCCTATTTATTATGGTTGGGATTTATTATGTCATCATAAGTGTTTAGAAACAAATTTAATATAACAAGGTATGGAAATTATTGTATTGGGTACAGGTTGCACCAAATGTAAAACAACCTATGAAATTGTAAAGAAAGTAATCACAGAAAACAATCTGGATGTAAATCTCTCCAAACAAGAAGATATTATGGAAATTATGAAATATAATGTGATGACTTTGCCGGGCATAGTTGTAGACGGTGAAGTAAAAATCAAAGGCTATGTTCCTTCCGAAAGTGAAATTCTGAAGATAATTCGTAACTTTTAATTCGTAATTGATATGAAAGAGTTAAAAATCCTACTTTGGATGATCGTTATTTTTGCTGCGGTATTTTTCCTGCCGTTAGAAAGTGAACGGTTTATGACTGCGATTGATGCTACACTCGACCTATCGAAATGGTACGCACAAGAGCACGTTATTATGTGCCTTCTGCCTGCCTTTTTCATTGCAGGCGTGATAGCAGTTTTTATCAGTCAGGGTGCAGTATTGAAATATTTCGGAGCCAATGCAAAGAAATGGCTTTCCTATACTGTTGCTGCTGTTTCGGGTGCTATCTTGGCGGTATGTTCCTGTACGATATTACCCTTGTTTACCAGTATTTATAAACGTGGAGCCGGATTAGGGCCTGCTATTGCATTCCTGTATTCAGGACCGGCAATCAGCATACTGTCTATTATTCTCACATGGCGTATTCTTGGAGTGGAAATGGGTGTCGCCCGTATGATTGGGGCAGTTACATTTTCTGTTATTATCGGACTGATGATGTCGTTTATCTATCGCAAAGAGGAAAAAGCGAAAAAAGAAGAACAGATGAACATTACTGTTCCTCCAGCTAAACGCCCGATGTCGAAAACTATGTTTCATTTCTTCACTTTGGTGTTGATACTTGTCTTTGCTAATTGGGGCGCACCTGCTGCCGATGATACTTCGAGTATCTGGTTCTACATATTTACTTATAAATGGTATATTACAGGGGTATTGGCTCTTATGCTTGCCTATTCTCTGATAGCCATATTAAAGATTAAATGGCAATGGGTTATAACCGGAGTTATTGCTACGGCAAGTTCGGCGGTATTGGCAAACCTGCTTATACCAAATCCGAAACTGGTTCCGCTTGTTCCGATGATTGTCGGTATTACTGCCCTATCCCTTATTACCTTGTTGGATAAACGTGATCCAGAAAATAAAGAATGGACACTCTCAGCATGGGGATTCGCCAAACAGATTATGCCGTTGCTCGCTATCGGAGTGGTTACAGCAGGCTTTCTACTCGGCTCTACGCACGATAATACTGCGATTGCGGGTGTGATACCCAACGAATGGATTGAATGGGCAGTAGGTGGAAACTCACTTTTATCTAATTTTTTTGCCAGTTTTACAGGAGCGTTTATGTACTTTGCCACACTAACCGAAGTGCCTATAATTCAAGGATTACTTGCTTCTGGTATGGGAAAAGGTCCAGCATTAGCTTTGCTACTGGCGGGTCCTTCACTATCCCTGCCTAATATGCTTGTTATACGTGGAGTTATGGGCACGCAAAAAACTATTGTTTATGTAACGTTGGTTATCATTATGGCAACAATCTCGGGTCTCGTTTACGGAGCATTTTTTTAATAATACAACTGTTATACTTACTTATTAGAAACTTTCAGGTAATTAATATTTCTTTTCTTTGTTAAACAAAATATTATTTTTACATTTGTTGCCAAATTAAGGATATAATATTCTATTAAATAAATTATTTATGAAAAATTTCAATTTACTATTGATTGCTGTATTGTTGGGTTTCGCAACAACATTGGTAGCTCAAAACAAAGAACGCCCTTGGGCTGTGAGTCTTTATGGTGTAAAGACTGAGTATTTGGGAGATATGAGAACCTATTCACACATAGGATCAACCTCAAATTGGTTTAACTACACAAAAAACACTATTTTTAATTTCGATCAATTTTATGGAGGCGGAGGTCTTTCTGTAGACAGATACCTAAGTCGCTTTTTTGATTTAGGGATTTATGGTTCGTACGGAACTATTGGATACGACTTATACGACGATGGTTCTTTTACTCACAGAAACTTTGATGCAAATGTAGCCAGTGCAAAACTTCAAACAAGAATTAAGTTTTTAGGAATGGACGATTGCGCTGTAGTTCCTTACATCTCAATAGGTGTTGGTGGTTTAGCTTACTTCGATGTGTCGAGTAAGGTTAACGCAAACGGCAACTACTTCACAGGTTACCAAGGAGAGAACCTACCTTTCTCTAAACAAGAATATAGTGGCGATAACCCTGGTTTCGCAGGTATCGTAACAGGAGGTTTAGGTCTTGAAGTTAGATTATCTAAAGTTGTAAGCTTAAGATATCAAGCTGACTTTGGTTGGACAACTTCAGACAAATACGATATGTTTAAGAACGGCAACGGTAAAGATATGCAACTACAACATAACGTAGGTATATCGTTTGCTTTCGGAAAAGGAAAACGTGATAGAGATAAAGACGGTGTTTATGATGATGTAGACAGATGTCTTGGAACTCCTTTCGGCGTAACAGTTGACGAGTTTGGTTGTCCTGTAGATTCTGACGGTGATGGCGTAGCTGATTATCTTGATAAATGTCCTGATACTCCTCGTGGAGCAAAAGTTGATGCTAACGGTTGTCCTGTAGATTCTGACGGCGACGGTGTTGCAGACTACCTTGACAAATGTCCTAACACTCCTGCTGGTGTGAAAGTTGACGCTAACGGTTGTCCAGTTGACTCTGACGGTGACGGTGTTGCAGACTATCTTGACAAATGTCCTAACACTCCTGCTGGTGTGAAAGTTGACGCTAACGGTTGTCCAGTTGACTCTGACGGTGACGGTGTTGCAGACTATCTTGACAAATGTCCTAACACTCCTGCTGGTGTGAAAGTTGATGCTAACGGTTGTCCGCTTATTCCTGAATTAGACGAGAAAGTTCTTTTCGATACAGGTAAATCAGTTATCAAATCAGAAGCTAACCCAACACTTGACAAAGTTGTTGAATTGCTAAACGCTAATTCTGAACTTAAGATTAAGATTAATGGTCATACCGACAATACAGGTAGCGAAAGATTGAATAGTAAACTTTCTATAAACAGAGCTAAAGCTGTTGAAAAATACTTAGTAGATAAAGGCATTAGCCAAGATAGAATTTCTACTGAAGGTTTTGGATATAGCAAACCAATCTCTGATAATTCAACAACAGAAGGACGTTCTCAAAACAGACGTGTGGAAATTGTTTGGAACAATTAAGAAACGTTTTTAAGTAAAACATAAAAAAGCTCTGTCAATTATTTGGCAGAGCTTTTTTTGTGTTCGTTTTATTATTGAGCAGTAAAACAATCTTAGTAAAAGGACTACTAAGGGGAGGTTAGTAGGTAACCCCATTTCTTTCTTATAAGAGACCCCATTTCTTTCTTAGTAGATAGGCGAGGTGCTTCTTAGTAGAGACCCCTCCTCTCTCTTAGTAGATAGGGGAGCTGCTTCTTAGTAGAGACCCGATGCCTCTCTTTATAGAACCGCCTAATCTCTCTTAGTAGAACCACCCCGTCGTTCTTAGTAGAGAGACATCGCCTCTCTTAGTAGAGACACGAGGTGTCTCTTAGTAGAGAGACGACCCTAAGTGAAGCTTTGCATTTTTTGAACTGAGAAATGCACAGCGCACCAGTTGTTTTTCTCTTTAAAAGAGACAAATTTTAGACCGTATTCTTGGCATTTTTTCATTATAATGTCTATGTCTTCTTGGTAAAAGCCACTCATATATAACGAAGAACCCTGCTTCATACATTTAGCATAAGTAGGTATGTCTTCTAATAAAATATTGCGATTAATGTTTGCGAAGATAAAATCATATTTGTCATCTCCAAGTAGCGAGGCGTCACCTAAAGCTACCGCTATGTCGGGGGTATTGTTTAATCGTATATTTTCTAATGAATTTTCGTAAGCCCACTGATCTATATCTATAGCCATAACGGGATTTGCTCCTTTCATACTGGCAAGGATTGCCAGAACGGCAGTGCCACACCCCATATCTAATAACGATTTGTTTGTTAAATCTAAATCAAGCATATATGATACCATAAGACTTGTGGTGGAATGGTGTCCTGTGCCAAAAGCCATCTTTGGGTCGATGGTAATATCGTAATCTAAAGAAGGAATATCTTTGTGAAACGAACTGTGTATAACAACTCTATCGTCTATTATTATAGGTTGAAAGAAATTCTTTTCCCATTCTTCATTCCAGTCTTTACTTTTAATAAATTCAATATGATATTTGACATTGGTGTCTATTAAAGGTAGATTTTCTAATGTTTCGGCAAGATTTTCTTCCGAATAAAGATTTTCGGGCACATAAGCATCTAAGCCTTTATCCGATTCAACAAAGCTTTCGAAACCTATATCCGACAATAATGCCGAAATTATATCCCTATTTGTCTCCGTGTTAGGAGTAAGTGTTAATTTTAATTCGTAATAATCCATATATAAAAATAATGATTGCGTTCTTTTCTTTACAAAAGTATATTTTTTTATTAATATAGTTTCATATAAGAAGAAAAATGACGAAATTTGTCGCTCTTTAATCGCATCATATAATATTGATATAGTATAAACTCAAAATAACTAAAAGGAAAATGACAAAAAGTGCTTTACAAATTGCTCGTTCAGCTTACGAGCCTAAAGTTCCTAAAACACTAAAAGGAAATGTGAAAATTCAAGAGGGCGAAGCTACTCAATCGGTTTCAGACCAAGAAGACGTTAAAATGCTTTTCCCAAATACTTACGGTATGCCTATCGTGAAATTTGTGGAAGGTACAGAGAAACAAAATAATGCTCCTATCAATGTAGGTGTAATATTGTCGGGCGGACAAGCTCCAGGCGGACATAATGTTATTGCTGGTATCTTCGATGGTATTAAGAATATGAACTCAGATAGTCGTCTTTATGGATTTATTTTAGGTCCTGGCGGTTTAGTTGATCATAAATATATGGAACTAACTTCTGATATTATAGATGAATATCGTAATACTGGTGGTTTTGATATGATTGGCTCTGGAAGAACTAAATTAGAAACAAAAGAGCAATTTGATAAAGGTCTTGAAATTCTTAAAAAACTAAACATCTCAGCTTTAGTTATTATTGGAGGAGATGATTCGAACACTAACGCTTGTGTGTTGGCTGAATATTATGCTCAAATAGGTGCTGGTGTTCAGGTTATTGGTTGTCCTAAAACTATTGATGGAGACTTGAAAAACGAAATGATTGAAACTTCTTTCGGTTTTGATACAGCGTGTAAAGTTTATTCAGAAGTAATAGGTAACATACAACGCGACTGTAATTCGGCTCGTAAATATTGGCACTTTATTAAACTTATGGGTCGTTCGGCTTCTCATATCGCTTTAGAGTGCGCTTTACAAGTTCAACCTAACGTATGTATTGTATCAGAAGAAGTAGAAGCAAAAAATCTATCTTTAGATGATGTTGTACAATATGTAGCTGACATTGTAGCAAAAAGAGCTGAAAATGGAAACAACTTCGGAACTGTTCTTATTCCCGAAGGGTTAATAGAGTTTATTCCAGCAATGAAAGTTCTTATCGCAGAGCTTAACGACTATCTTGCTTGTTATGAAGAAGAGTTCAAACGCATCAAACGTTCGCACAGAAGAGCTCATATTATAGATAAGTTGAGCCCAGCAAACTCTAAAATATATGCAAGCCTTCCTGAAAACGTAGCTCTTCAGTTAACAATGGATAGAGACCCACACGGAAACGTACAAGTGTCTTTAATTGAAACAGAAAAGTTATTAGCAGAAATGGTAGGTAACCGTTTAGCAGAAATGGCTAAAGAAGGTAAGTTTAATGGTAAGTTTGCAACACAAGTTCACTTCTTCGGTTACGAAGGACGTTGTGCTGCGCCATCTAACTACGATGCCGACTATTGTTATTCATTAGGATATACAGCTTCAACATTAATAGGAGCAGGTAAAACAGGTTATATGTCGTCGGTAAGAAACACAACAGCACCTGCTGCCGAATGGATTGCTGGAGGTGTGCCTATTACTATGATGATGAATATGGAACGTCGTCACGGAGAAATGAAACCAGTTATCCAAAAAGCATTAGTTAAGTTAGATGGAGCACCATTCAAAACATTTGCTTCACAAAGAGATGCTTGGGCAGTAAACACAGACTATGTGTATCCTGGTCCAATTCAATATTTTGGTCCTACAGAAGTTTGCGACCAGCCAACAAAAACATTAACTATTGAGCAAGCTCAAAAATAATGTTTGAGAAATGAATAGAAGAGATGTGGCTTGCCGCATCTCTTCTGCATTATTGGGTTTAACTTATTGATTATTTCAATTCAGTATTAATTATTAATTAAAAACATGGGTGGTTTTTTCGGAACGATTTCAAAAGGTGAGTGTGTAGATGATTTGTATTACGGTACAGACTATAATTCTCACATGGGTACTAAGCGAGGTGGCTTATGTACGTGGACAGGTGAAGGCTTGCAACGCTCTATTCATAATTTAGAAAATTCTTATTTTAGAACTAAGTTTGAAGGCGACTTAAATAAATTTACAGGAAAGTCGGGAATAGGCGTAATAAGTGATACTGACCCTCAGCCTATAGTAATGAATTCGCATCTCGGTAAGTATGCGGTGGTTACTGTGGCTAAGATTAATAATCTCGATGAATTGGAAGCGAGATTAATAGATAGAGGACAGCATTTCTCTGAATTAAGTTCTGGGCAAACTAATCCAACCGAATTGGTAGCCTTGCTTATCGAAGAAGGTAAAACATTTGAAGAAGGTATAGAAAATGTTTTTAATTCTGTAGTAGGTTCGTGTACCTTATTAGTATTAACAGAAAACGGAATTATTGCAGCTCGAGACAAACTCGGAAGAATACCAGTTATATTAGGTAAGAAAGAAGGGGCAATGTGTGTTTCTAACGAGCCTTGTGGTTATTCTAATCTTGGTTATGAGGTAGAATACGATTTAGGGCCGGCAGAAATTGTTCGTCTAACGGCTGATGGTTTCGAACAACTAAGAAAACCTAATAAGAAGAAGCAGATTTGTTCTTTCTTATGGGTTTATTATGGTTATCCTGTTTCTAATTATGAAGGGATAAACGTAGACCAGGTTCGCTATGCGGGCGGTACGGCTATGGCTAAAGACGATAAACAAGATGTAGACTTTGTGGCGGGTATCCCAGATTCTGGTGTAGGACACGCTTTAGGTTATGCAATAGGTAAAGGAGTTCCTTATAAAAGAGCTTTTATTAAGTACACTCCAACTTGGCCCCGAAGTTTTACTCCTGCACGTCAAGAGCAAAGAGCTTTTATTGCTAAAATGAAATTGATTCCTAACAAATCGTTATTAAAGAATAATAGAATAATATTCTGTGATGATTCGATAGTTCGTGGAACTCAATTAAAAGATAATGTAAATATATTGTACGATTATGGAGCGAAAGAAGTACATATGCGTATAGCTTGTCCTCCGTTGTTGTATGCTTGTCCTTTCCTTAATTTCACAGCTTCTAAATCAACATTAGAATTGATAACTCGAAGAATAATAAAAGACATAGAAGGAGAAGACGACAAGAATTTAGAACTATATCAAAAGACCGACTCTCCTCAGTATAATAAGTTGGTTGATGAAATAAGAAAAAACTTAAACATAACAACTCTGAAGTTTAATTCGTTAGAAAATCTTGTGGCATCTATTGGATTGCCTAAAGAGCAACTGTGTACTCACTGTTGGGACGGAACAAGCTACTTCTAATTAAAGTATATAGGGATTAGTATTACTATGTATAGAGTAATATTAATCCCTAATTCTATTCAGACCCTTGAGTTTTCATTTCGGCGCTTAAAATAATCACTTCGGTATGCTTGTGGTAGTAGGCTATAATAATATACCGTAACTTTGTATCATCAAACAAGAGATAAAGTTAGATTGTGAGATATAGGAAAAGTGGTTATCCCGACGAAATGTTTATGTTATATTAGAGTTACACCGGGTCTTTAATATTTAGTAGTTCATAAAGCAAGAGAGAGTTAGTTTATAAGTAGTTGGGATAACCTCCTCTATCTAAAATCATAAATGAAATGCACCCTAATTCTTATTCAAAATTCGATGGTTACGGAAAAAAGGCAGCTTTGCACTTATCCCTTATAATAGGTATTATTCTTACTATAATAATGCTTATTGCTTTTTTATATGCTCGGTCGAGAGATTTGGGTGTAGAACATTCCTTGTCAGATTTCTTTTCAGTTAAATCAGCATTTACATTTATAACAAACACCCTGATGCTGTATGTACTCTTCTTGTTTCAATTTTCAATTATAAGAAGATCTCATAAGCAAGGGAAGAAAAATGTTTTTATTATTATAGCCGGGTCTTTGTTGTTATTGTTTATATTGAGTCCTTTCTTGTCGGCTCTTCAATGGCGTTTGTTTGTAGAACGTATAGAGCGTGTACCGCAAGATGCTTATATTGTTCTAAATCTTATAAAGGATATGATATTGTTAGTTATAGCCTTCTTGTTTACAGCACTTATGTATACGTGGAATCAACACAGAAAAGTTTTAATAGAAAACCAAGAACTAACAGTTGTAAGTCTTCAGAATAGATACGATGCTCTTAAAAATCAAATAGATCCTCATTTTCTTTTTAACTCTCTGAATACACTTAATGGCTTGATTGGTTACGAAGACGATAAAGCACACGAATATTTAGCTCAGCTTTCGTCGGTATTCAGATATACAATGCAGAATAAGAATATTATGCAGCTTGTAGACGAACTAAAATTCATTTGTTCTTATTCGTCGATGTTGGAGATTCGGTATCACGATGGATTAAATATAAAAGTAGATATAGAAGATAAGTATCTCGAATACTTTATTTTGCCGTTCGGTTTGCAAGTTTTGGTAGAAAATGCAGTTAAACACAATGTTATAAGCAGTAAATATCCTTTACAGATTACAATAGAAACAACCGACGACGCTATAATAAGAGTAACAAACAATATTCGACTAAAACCTTCGTCTCCGACAGGAGGAGGTATTGGTTTGGCTAATCTTAACGAAAGGTATATGCTTATATTCAACAAAGAAATAAATATTAATCAAGAAGACGATTGTTTTATAGTAGAAATTCCTCTAATAAAGAAGTTAGAAAAACAATTTAATGAAATAGAAGTAACATCTAATGGTAAAGGCTGTAATTGTAGAAGATGAGTTTGTGGCTGCGCAAAGCTTAAAACGCTTGATAAATTCGGTAGACGAAAATATTCAAGTGGTTGCAGTGTTGCAGAGTGTAGAAGAAAGCATAGAATGGTTCTCTCTAAACTCTCACCCAGAATTGGTGTTTATGGATATACACTTAGCCGATGGCTCTTCTTTTTCTATCTTTGAAAAGATAAAGATAGAGTCTCCTATAATATTTACTACAGCCTACGACGAATACTCACTGAAAGCCTTCGAAGTAAATAGTATTGATTATTTATTAAAGCCAATAAGCAAACAAAATTTAGAACGAAGCCTTAATAAACTGAAAAGTTTATCGCACAATCAACCCGATAATGAAAAATTAATATCTAATCTTCTTGAAACTATCAATATGGGGAAAGAGAGTTATAAGTCTCATTTTCTTATTCCGCATAAAGATAAGTTAATACCATTGTCGACCGATCAGATTGCGTTTATTTATTCTGAATACAAGATGGCTAAACTTGTAACTTTCAAACAGCAAACTTATACGTTGGATATGTCGTTAGACGAAATATATAGGCAACTAAACCCAGATGTGTTTTTCCGAGCAAACCGACAATATATCTTGTCGCATACATCTATCGACGATATAACAATATGGTTTGGAGGTAAACTGTCGGTAAACCTTATTTTGCCTGTAGCTGAAAAGATAATAGTTAGCAGAGCAAGAGTTGCCGAATTTAAGAACTGGTTTACGAATAAAGGAACGTAAACTAATGTTAACTCGCACTTGACAAGAGCCTTTTTATTTTGTATATTTGCATAAGCAAAAGTGTAAAGCCTCCGAGAGATTAGCTCTTGGGGGCTTTTTATTGTGTGCGTTGGTGAAAATTACAGTACGTTTTAGCAGAAAAACACCGAGTTTTAGTTAGGGAGACACCGAGTTGAAAAATAAACTCACTGAGATATTTTTGTGATGTACTGAGTTTGTCGAAAAAAGTCTTTGTGTGGTCGGTAAAGCAAAGTTTGAGTCTTTGCGTTTATGGTTAAAGATTGCAAAATGAGGTTAAAGTTAGTACCGTAAGACTTTAAGATCTACCTATAAATGTGTCGTATATAAAAAATCCTCAACTCTTGCGAACTGAGGATTTTGTTAGTGATCCGCCTGGGGCTCGAACCCAGGACCCCATCCTTAAAAGGGATGTGCTCTACCTGCTGAGCTAGCGAATCTCCTATTTGACTAAAAACGAGTGCGAAGGTAAAATAAATTTTCTATCTTTGCAAAATAAATTAGAAATTTGATGTAAAAAATATGGCTGACGACAAAAAAATTATTTTTTCAATGGTGGGAGTAAGCAAAACTTTCCCTCCTCATAAGCAAGTGCTGAAAGATATTTATCTTTCTTTTTATTATGGTGCAAAAATCGGAATTATAGGATTGAATGGTTCTGGGAAATCAACTTTATTGAAGATAATAGCAGGTGTTGAAAAAGAATATCAAGGCGATGTTGTGTTTTCTTCTGGCTATTCGGTGGGTTTGCTCGAACAAGAACCACAATTAGATGACGCTAAAACCGTTAAGGAAATAGTACAAGAAGGTGTTCAGGAAACAATGAACATACTGAAAGAATACGAAGCGATAAATGAAAAATTTGGATTGCCCGAGTATTACGAAGATGCAGATAAGATGGATCAGTTATTTGCACGTCAGGCAGAGCTTCAAGATAAGATAGATGCTTCAGATGCTTGGAACATAGATAGTAAATTAGAGCGTGCTATGGACGCATTGCGCTGTCCGCCCGAAGATCAAATTGTAGGAACTCTTTCTGGAGGAGAAAGACGTAGGGTGGCTCTTTGTCGTTTATTGCTACAACAACCAGATATTTTATTGTTAGATGAGCCTACCAACCACTTAGATGCAGAGTCGATAGATTGGTTAGAGCAACATTTACAACAATATGCAGGAACTGTAATCTGTATAACTCACGATAGATATTTCTTAGATCACGTAGCGGGTTGGATACTTGAGTTGGATAGGGGAGAAGGTATACCTTGGAAAGGTAATTATACATCTTGGTTGGATCAGAAAACAACTCGAATGGCTCAAGAGGAAAAGCAAGCAAGCAAAAGACGCAAAACTTTAGAACGAGAACTTGAGTGGTCGAAGATGGCTCCTAAGGCTCGTCAGGCTAAGGGTAAAGCTCGTCTTAATTCTTACGAACAACTACTTAATCAGGATACTAAAGAAAGAGAAGAAAAACTTGAAATATTTATTCCTAACGGACCTCGTTTGGGTAACAAAGTAATTGAAGCCGTTAATGTTGCTAAAGCTTTTGGCGATAAACTGTTGTACGACAAGCTAAATTTTATGCTGCCTCCTAATGGAATAGTAGGAATTATAGGACCTAATGGTGCTGGTAAAACAACCTTGTTCCGTTTAATTATGGGCTTAGATACGCCCGATGGAGGAACTTTTGAGGTTGGAGAAACTGTAAAAATAGGGTATGTAGACCAGTCGCACGCTGATATCGACCCTGATAAAACTGTTTATGAAGTAGTTTCGGGAGGAACAGAATTTATAAGAGTGGCTGGCAAAGAAATAAATTCAAGAGCTTATTTAGGTAGGTTTAACTTTAATGGAGCAGATCAAGAAAAGAAATGTGGTGTGTTGTCTGGAGGAGAGCGTAATCGCTTACATCTTGCGCTTACTCTTAAATCGGAAGCTAATGTGCTTTTGTTAGATGAACCAACAAACGATATAGACGTAAACACTCTAAGAGCTTTGGAAGAAGGTTTGGAGAATTTTGCAGGTTGTGCAGTTGTTATTTCTCACGATAGATGGTTCTTAGATAGAATTTGTACTCATATTCTTGCATTTGAAGGCGACTCTGAAGTATTCTACTTCGAGGGTTCGTATTCAGAATACGAAGAAAACAAAAAGAAACGCTTAGGTAACGTAGAACCTAAGAGAGTAAGATACCGTAAGTTAATGGAATGAGTAATCTGGTGATTGATAGAGGGAACTCTTCTTTTAAGGTGGCCGTATTTAAAGACGATGAGTTGATAAAACTATTTGTCTCGGATAGCTTAACGGAAGAGTTTCTTAGTGAAATTATTGATGCATATTCTATTAAAGCAGGGATTTTATCGACTGTAGTTAGTATTAATCCTTCGGTAATAGAGTTTTTGCACAATAAATTGTTGTCGTTTTACGAACTTACTAATAAGTTAACTACTCCTTTAATAATAGATTACAAAACTCCCGAAAGCTTAGGAATGGATAGGCTTGCGGCAGCGGTAGGAGCTTACAGTTTGCGTAAAGGACAAGATTTATTAATTATAGACGCAGGAACAGCCATTACCATAGATTATGTTTCGGCAGGAGGTGTATATAAAGGAGGAAATATTTCGCCTGGAGTGGATTTGCGATTTAAGGCTTTGAATAGTTATACAGATAAATTGCCTTTAGTAACAGAAGATGGAGATATTCCTTGTTTTGGTTATAATACGGAAACAGCAATAAGGTCGGGTGTAATAGGCGGAATTGTTAGAGAATTAGATTCTTATATTGACGAATATAAAAAAAATAAAAATGTTTTCGCTTTTTTAACAGGAGGTTGCTCTTTTTACTTTGATAGTAAATTAAAAAACCGCATCTTTGCAGACGGAAATTTAGTTCTTAAGGGATTAAATGAAATTTTGAATTATCAATATGATTAAAACGAAATCAGTTTTACTATTATTTTTACTGGCATTATTGCCCGTAACTATATATTCTCAAAATGTAAACACAGTATCGCCATACACTCAGTATGGTTACGGACAATTAGCAGACCCAAGTTTTGGCTCGCAAAGAGGTATGGGTGGTATAGGATACGGGCTTAGAAACTCTGAGAAGATTAATCCTTTGAACCCAGCTTCGTATTCAGCGGTAGATTCAATGACCTTTATGCTCGATTTTGCAGTTAAAGGGCAAACAGCGTGGTTGAAAGATGGTTCGACATCAAACACTAAAAACACTGCGGGTATAGAATATATAGCAATGCAATTCCCTTTGTCGCAGAAGTTAGGAATGGGCGTAGGCTTGTCTCCTGTGTCTCACGTGGGATATGAATACAGATTAAATCAATATGTTCCTGAATTAGACACCTACGCAGCATCTACATACAAAGGAAAGGGAGGTTTCAATAAGGCGTATGCAACAGTTTCGTACAACTTTTTAGACCGTTTGTCTGTCGGAGTTAACCTTGGGTATATGTTTGGGAATATATATAAAACAGGTTATACAATGCCTGTTACATCGGGGCATCAAATAAGTTGGAACGATACAATCAATACTTCTACTTTAACGTATGAACTTGGACTTCAATATACTTTCCCATTAGAAAATAAAGATGTTGTAACAATAGGAGCGGTATTCTCTCCTAAAATTAAAATGTCTAATAAAACAAAGAAAGGAATATTAAGAACTCAGAGTGGTTCAATAATCTCTGATAGCATAGTTTCTGTGGGAAAAACTTCTTATCAGATGCCTGAAACATACTCTATAGGTTTCACTTATAATAAACCCAGAAAATTTACTCTTGGAGCCGACTTCCAATATCAACGTTGGGGCGATGCCGATTATTATGATATTACCAACTCGCAATTAACATTAACTGATAGAATGAAAATTAATGTAGGAGCGGAGTATATACCAAACTATACAGCAGGTAATGTTTTTAAGAAAATGAGATATAGAGCTGGTGCTTATTACTCTAACTCGTATGTTGAGGTTGATAATAAATATGGTTATAAAGATATGGGACTTACATTGGGATTTGGCATCCCGATGGTAGATAAACGTTCCTTTATCAATTTAGCTTTTGAATATAATATTATTAGTCCAGACAAGCGTCCTAACGCTAATATGATAGACGAAAAATATTTTAGATTTACACTTAGTTATACTTTCAACGAATTGTGGTTCTTCAAACGAAAACTTCAGTAATAGTTATTTTATTATTATGTATATGTACGATGTCCTGTAAGAAAGATAATAAAGGGATGTCTACTGTTGTTGTGGAAGCAGCCTTAATGCCGCGAATGCATACCGAAGATGTTACAACCTTAATCTCAGATTCGGGAGTTGCTCGCTATAGAATCAGCGCAAAAACTTGGGATATGTATGAAAACGACACAACTTCGTATTGGCTTTTACCAGATGGAGTTTATGCGGAACAACTAAGTAAAGAGTTAAAAGCCGATAGTTTACCAAATATAGAAGCTTCTCTAAAAGCTGATACAGCATATTATTATAGTAAAAGATCTTTAATGCACCTTATTGGTAATGTATATATAAGCAATACAGATGGAATGGTGTTTGAAACTTCTGAGTTGTTTTACGATGAAAAGCCTCAATCTCCTTCTAATGCAATTTATACAGATAAGTTTGTGAAAGTAACTTCTCCCGATGGAACGGTATTTACTGGTATTGGTATGAAATCAGACGCCTCTATGAAAGAACCTATATTCTATAAAACCACAGCCGAAATAGAAATTAAAGAAGAGATTATGGCTGATTCAACAACTGTAGACAACGATAGTGTTGCTGTAAATAACAATATGGAAACAGAAAATAAAAATGAGTAATACGTGTATTATAATACTGATTATATTGTTGTTTTCATTCTTTTTGTCTACGGCAAAATACGCATTCCAATTATCAAATAAGCTGATTTTAGAATTAGAAAAGAATAAGAAAAACTTAACTTTTAAGATATTAAATATATTCTATAAATATTCCGACCGTTACTTTTATACTATAATCATAGGTAAAAGTTTATCTGTTCTAATATATGCATATTTAAGTATAGAAATTCTCATTAGTGGTTTACAAAATAATATAACCAATTATACTTTACTCTTTATAACAAGTGTTGTGATAGCTGTGTTGATATGGTTGTTTGTTGTAGAGCTTCTTCCAAAGATATTGATAAGATTAAATCCAAATCTGTTTTTGATAATTATTGCTATACCTTTTTATATAGTATACTTACTTATTTATCCTATTTCGGCTCTAATATCAATAATAGGAACACTCTCCTTAAAGTTGTTAGGGATTAATCACCTGAATATAAATTCCGAATCAAAAGCCTTAGGTAAAGAGGAGTTAGACCAGTTTATTCAAGATACTTTAGATAATACACCTGAAAATACAGAACTAAACAAGGAAGTTCAGCTATTTCAGAATGCTCTTGAGTTTTCTAATGTAAAAATAAAAGACTGTATAGTGCCTCGCACAGAAATAGCAGCAATTGAAAAGGGTGCTGATCTAAAAGATTTAATAAATCTGTTTGTTAAAACAGGATTTTCTAAGATTATTGTTTACGAAGATGATTTGGATAATATAATAGGGTATATCCACTCGTCAGAACTTTTCTCCCAACCCAACGACTGGACAAAGTCGATATATCCTATCCCTTTTGTTCCTGAAAATATGTTAGGAAGTAAGCTTATGAAGAATATGCTTGCAGAGAATAAAAGCATAGTTGTTGTTATAGATGAATTTGGCGGAACAGTGGGGATTATTACCTTAGAAGATTTGGTAGAAGAGATATTTGGAGAGATAGAAGATGAACACGATACTCAAATGTTGGTATCCAGAAAAGTTAATGATACAGAATATATATTGTCGGGACGATTAGAGATAGATAATATTAATGACGAATTTGACTTAGATATTCCAAAGTCTGACGAATATATGACTCTTGCAGGCTTTATATTGCATAATTTCCAAGACTTCCCTAAAGTAAACGAAACAATTACAATAGATAAATATGAGATTAAAATATTGCGAGTTACGCAAACTAAAATAGAATTAGTAAAGCTTAAATGCATATAGTGCTTAAATTTTATTTAAAATAATTATGCGCAATAATTAAAACTTCGTATCTTCGTACCCAATTTTGAAAATAAACTAAAAATAAGTATAAATAATGGCAATGTTAGAGAAAATTAGAAGTAAAGCCGTACTATTAGTTGTGGTAGTAGGGGTTGCTTTGTTAGCATTTATTATCGGAGACTTTCTTAACTCAGGATCAACATTCTTTCATCAAAAGAAAGAAAATGTTGTTGTGGTGAATGGTGAGGGAATTCATTTCCAAGATTTCCAAGCTAAAGTAGACGCTCGTGTTAACGGACAAAAGATGAACACAGGCAAAAATCTATCAGACGATGAAATGCAGAGAGTAAGATTAGATGTTTATAATTCACTTATAGACAATATGCTTTACAAAGAAGAGGCTGATAAATTAGGTATAGTAGTAAGTAAAGAAGAATACTTCGATATGACAATGGGAGATAATGTTTCTCCTATGATTCAACAAATGCCTGCTTTCCAAAATCCTGAAACAGGAAGATTTGACAAAGATATCTTGATTGAGTTTTTGCAACTGACAGAAGCCGAAGATTATGATATGTATCCTGCAGAATATCAAGCTCAGCTTAAAGCACAAAAACAACAGTGGCTTATTGTTGAAGATTTAATTCTTGAAGAACAATTGAAATCAAAGTTTTCTACATTGGTGGCTTCTGCTGTGTTGACAAACTCTATAGAAGCAAAAGAATCTTTTGAAAACAACAAAATAAGTGTTGATTTTGATTACGTGGCTCAACCTTATAGCTCTATCCCTGATAGCGAAGTAAGTGTTAGTGATGCTGAAATTCAAAAAAGATATAACGAAACTAAAGAATCTTACTCTCAAGAGGAAGCTAAACTGCTTAACTATATTGCTATAAATATTAAACCAAGCAAAGCTGATTTCGAGAATGTAGAAACAAAACTTTCAGGCATAAAAGCTGATTTTCAGTCAAAAGAAAATGTAGCAGAGATTGTACAGATTAATTCTGATTTCCCTTATGTTAATGCTTATCGTTCTTTCAACTCATTAGATAGAAATTTACAAAACTTTGTAGGTAATAATACTATCGGTTCTGTTGAAGGTCCTTTATTAATAGGTAACGAATATCACCTGTATAAGTTAGAAGGAGAGAAAGTTGCTTCAGATTCTGTGAAGTTTAATATGCTTCCATTGCCAATGTTTAACGACGAAGCAACATTCAAAACAGTAACAGATAGTTTGATGCAAGTTGTAAAAACAACTTCTTTCTCAGAAATGGCATTGTCGGCAACTGGAGGACAATCGAACGGAGAGTTTGGTTGGGCTACTGAAATGGAATTGGCAAGTCAGGCTAATGTTAGTTTCAAAGACCAAGTATTTAATGCTAAAGTAAATGACTTATTTATAGCTGAAATACCTAACGGTGGTAAGTTTATGATTCAGATTTTGGAAAAAACTGCACCTGTGAAAAAATATAAGATAGCAGATATTCAAGTTGTGGTGAACCCAAGTCAAGAAACAAAAAGAGCTGAATATAACGCTCTTAGTCAGTATGTTTCTAATAATCATTCGGTAGCTGCTATGAAAGATAATGCAAGCGAAGCTGGATATAATCTTAGAGCTGATGTTGAGATTGTTAAAGATCAGATTAATTTAGGTGGAATACAAAATACTCGCCAGATTGTTCAGTGGGCATTCAATCAAAAAGATGGAGCTATCTCTGATATTTACGAATGTCAAAATGGCGAATACTTAGTTGTAGCTGCTGTTGCAAGTTCTTTAGCAGAAGGTTATCGTCCTTTGGCTTCAGTTACAAATCTTATAGAAAGAGAACTTATTAATGAGAAAAAAGGAGAAAAGATTTTAGCCGACTTAAAGTCTAAAAACTTAACAACAATGGAACAATATGCCGAAGCTTTAGGAACAACACCTCAGTCGGTTAAGTTTGTTACATTTGCAACGTCTAACATCTCAGGTATTGGTAATGAGCCAGTGCTTAATGCTGAAGCTCCTTTAGCACAAGTGGGAGAAGTTGCTGGTCCGTTCTTAGGTAAAAGTAAAGCATATATTATTTACGTTACAGATAAAAAGGTAGGCGAAGAAGAGTATAATGAAGATATGCAAAAACAACAATTGCAAATGCAAAACTCTTTCTTAAGATATTCGATTATGCAATCGGCAGATCTTTTAAGAGAAAATGCTACTATAGATAGTAACTTCAATAATTTTTATTAAGCATTTAATTATAAAAGAAAATATTTATGGGCTTGCTCGAAGCTATTTTTATAGTTTTGAACAAGCCCTTAAAATTAATATTATGGAAGCATTATTGGGAAAAACATTAGAAGAGATACAAGAGCTTGTGGTACAAATTGGTATGCCTAAGTTTTCGGCAAAGCAGATTGCAGACTGGTTGTATTGCAAAAGAGTGTCGACTATAGATGATATGACCAATATATCTTTGAAGTATAGAAATCTATTAAAAGAAAAGTATATAGTAGGAAGATATACTTTTACGAACAAACAAGAATCTACAGATGGAACAGTTAAATATCTGTTTCCTGTAGATAATGGTAAATGTATCGAAACTGTGTATTTGCCAGAAAAAGAAAGAGCTACTTTATGCGTTTCTTCGCAGGTTGGTTGTAAAATGAATTGCTTGTTCTGTATGACAGGCAAACAAGGTTTTGATGGGAATTTATCGTCAAGAGATATTATTAACCAAATTATGTCTATCCCAGATTCTGATAAACTTACTAATGTTGTGTTTATGGGAATGGGAGAACCTTTAGATAATTATTCTGAGTTGATGAAAGCCTTAGAAATCCTTACCGCCGAATATGGTTTTGCTTGGAGTCCGAAACGGATAACCGTTTCTACTATTGGGTTGGTGCCAGCTTTGAAACGTTTTATAGAGGAGAGTCAAGTTCATTTGGCGGTTAGTGTGCATTCTCCTTTTCACGACGAACGAGTTTCTTTAATGCCCGTAGAAAAGGCATATCCTGTGAAAGATGTGTTAGATTTAGTAAGGGATTATGATTTCTCTCATCAAAGAAGATTCTCTTTAGAGTATATTATGTTTGGAGGCTTAAACGATAGTCTTAGACACGCAAAGGCTTTGGCCGACTTGATAAAAGATATACCTGCGAGAGTGAATCTGATAAAATATCATAAGATACCAGGTATAGATTTGCCTTCTTCGGATATGAAGATGATGGAGAATTTTAGAGATTTTCTAAACTCAAAAGGTATTATATCTACCATACGAAGATCGAGAGGCGAAGATATTCTTGCCGCTTGCGGTATGCTCTCTTCAAAAAACAACAATGCAATTTAGGTCTCGAAACGGAGTGTGCGACTTAAACTTTAACCTCGTTTTAAATCTTTAACCCCAAAAACACTATACCCAACATACAAATATATAAATTTCAAAATCATTTCTCCACGCCCCTCATTGTTGAGAGTTAGGGATACCAAAGGCAGCATTTGCCTTTACCGTGCTTTGCAATTTTGCAACGTTTTACGCCTAACTTTTATCTTTTAGTTTTTAACTCTATCCCCGTAGGCAACGCTTCGCTCGCCGTACGGCTATGGAAGTAGTCCTAACTTTTATCTTTTAGTTTTTAACTGCGAGCTTGCTCGCTTGTCACTTCGCGCCAGTTCTTAGTTCTTCGCTCTTAGTTCTTAGTTCAGAAAAAAGCTTCACTTAGGGTCGTCTCTCTTACTACAGACCCCTGCTGTCTCTTAGTAGATAGGCTAGGTCTCTCTACTAAGAACGGCGGGGTGGTTCTACTAAGAGAGATTAGGTGTTTATACTAAGAGCGACATCGGGTCTCTACTAAGAAGCAGTTCGCCTATCTACTAACAAAGGCGAGGGGTATCTACTAAGAGACAGTAGGGGGCTGTAGTAATAAGCAACTCACCCATCTACTAAGAGCGACGAGAGTGTTCTCCTATGAGCGGTGAAGTGCTTCATAAGAGAGATAGAGCCGTACATTTATCCACTCGCTAACTTTTACGCTCTTCTCCGAGAGTTAAGAAATTTCAGATAGTTAATTATTGGGGGTAGTTTGCTTACTATCTTGCCTCCTTTCTTAAATTACGCAAAGGGTCGATAATATCAAAATAATAGAAAAAAGAGAAGTTTTGTAAAAATAAGTAAGTAGAAAAAATGTCGAGAATTTGTGTGAAATAGAAAAAAGATAAGTGGTTTTTCTGCTTCCCGCTCATGTAAAGCTACAATAAAACAATGCATTAGTTAAAAGTCTGTTAATATTCGTTTAGGATTCGGTTCGGCGAAAAGCTGTAAAATACAAATTAACCACTTTATACCCTTGTTGTCAAAATAAAAAAGAACTACAGTAACAGTAATTAAATGCAGTTAACTGTAACTAATTAATCGTTAAAGTTGTATCTTTGTGCTTGTTTTTAAGAAAAGAATAATATGAATAATAATTTATTAAGAATAGGAATTAGTCAAGGCGATATAAATGGAGTTTCTTACGAGCTTATTCTCAAAACCTTCGAAGATGCTCGCCTGTATGAGTCGTGTATTCCTGTTTTATATGGTTCGTCGAAAGTATTGGCTTACCATAGAAAGGTCTTAAATCTTCCTACTTATTCATCAAATAATATAACAAAAGCTGATGAAGCTATGCCCGAAAAATTTAACATTATCAATGTAATAGATGATGAAGTTATAGTTGAATTAGGAAAGCAAACACAAGAAGGTGTTGCGGCGTCTTTGAAATCGTTGGAGAAAGCACTTGCCGACTTAAAGGCGGGAAATATAGATATTTTGTTAACAACTCCTACCGCTTCGGAGCAAATAATTGAAGACGACTCCGAAAATGATAACTCAAAGATTAATATGCTAATTAGCGATACCTTTCGTATAGGATTAGTTACAGATAAAGTACCTTTCTCTGAAGTGCCATCTTTGATAACAAAAGAAACGTTAGTAAACAAAATTAAAGCTTTACATAATGCTTTAGTGCGCGACTTTCAAAATACATCTCCTCGAATAGCGGTTTTGGCATTAAATCCTCAGGCGGGACTAAACGAGCAACCAGGCAAAGAAGAAACTGAAGTAATTATACCTGCAATACAAACTGCAACAGAAAATAAAGTGTTCTGTTTTGGTCCTTATTCGGCAGATACCTTCTTTAGTTCGGGCGAATATATGAAATTTGATGCAACTCTGGCAATGTATTACGATCAGGGTATGATAGCTTTCCAAACTTTAGGACAAGGAGTTAAGTATATGGCAAATACTTCAAAAGTTGCAGTTTCTACCAACTTATCTGCATCGTTTGATAAAGCAGGGAAAAACTTATTAGAGCCCGACGCTCTTAGAGAGGCTCTGTATTTAGGAATAGATTTGTTTAATAATAGAGCGGTAGACTTCGAAATAAACAAAAACCCATTAAGAAAACAATACTTTGAACGAGGTTCTGATAACGAAAAATTAGACCTTACTAAAGACGATTCGGATAAGATATGAACTACGCAATAATAGCAGCGGGCGAAGGTTCGCGATTGGCTCAAGAGGGAGTTAAGAAACCTAAACCATTAGTTGAACTAAACGGTGAGCCTTTGATAGATAGGCTTATAAATATATTTTGTAAAAATAACGCAAACTCAATAAGCATTATCGTTAACGAAGAAATGACTGAGGTTAGGGAGCATCTTCAATCTTTGAAGTTAAACATTCCTCTAAACTTAATAGTTAAATCAACCCCAAGTTCGATGCATAGCTTTTACGAGTTGAGCAAATTCTTGAAAGAAGATAAATTTTGTCTGACTACGGTAGATACAATCTTCAAAGAAGAGGAATTTACTCCCTTTATTGAAGCCTTTGAAAGAAACAATGACGATGGAATGATGGCTGTAACATCTTTCATTGATGATGAAAAACCTCTCTATGTTTCTCTGGAAGAGTCGGATATGATGATAAATAACTTCTTAGATAAGCCCGACGGTATAGCAAAGTATGTGTCGGGTGGCATTTATTGTTTAACACCCAAAGCAATACTTACTTTAGATAAATGTATTTCATCTGGAGTGTCGAGAATGCGAAACTATCAACGACAATTAATAACAGACGGATTAAAACTTAAAGCTTATTCTTTCAACAAAATTGTAGACGTAGACCACGCCGAAGATATTCGTAAAGCCGAAAAGTTTCTACTTCAAACAGATTGCAATGAAAATTAAAATAATAGGAGTTAGAAGAGGAAATCAATATTCTCCTAATCATATAGGTAATGATGCCGCAATATTTAACCTTACGGTAGAACATTTACTGAAAAAAGGTTGTGAAATTACCGAGTATACAGAAGAAGAATTTCAGGCGGCAGATATTGATGCCGACTTAATCTTTAATATGGTAAGAGACACTAAGTCTATAAATAAACTTCAACAACTGGAAGACGAGGGCTTGTGTGTTGTGAATTCGGGATACGGAATAGAAAACTGTACGAGAGAAAAGATGACACGTTTGTTAATGTCGAACAATATACCTCACCCGAAAAGTATAATTGTAGCTACAGACGATGTCGACTTCAAAGGTTTAGAAGACTTAGGTATGCATTGTTGGATAAAAAGAGGTGACTTTCACGCTATTCATAGAGAAGATGTAACTTATGCTAAAGCAGGCGAAGAAACAGAAAATGTTATCAGAGAATATGCTTTAAGGGGTATACCAAGTGCCGTTATAAACGAACATTTAGAAGGCGATTTAGTTAAGTTTTACGGAGTGGAAGGTACTGATTTCTTTCATTGGTTTTATCCTAACGACCTAAATCATAGTAAATTTGGATTAGAAAAGATAAACGGCAAATCGAAAGGTATTCCTTTCGATTTAGAAGAGTTAAAACGTAATTGCAACAGATCGGCTCAAGTGTTAGACATACATATATATGGTGGCGATTGCGTGGTTAGTAAAACAGGAGAAGTTAAGATTATCGATTTTAATGATTGGCCAAGTTTTGCACCTTGTAGAAACGAAGCAGCTCCGTATATTGCAGAATGTATTTATAATATTGCTATAAAAAATAAACAATAAATTTATGAGTGAAACTAAATTTGATTACAAATCAACTCTAAAATCAGAAGACACCGAAGAGTTTATAGATATACATTTTTATAGACCTATAGGTTACTTGTGGGCTTTATTGTTCCATAAGTTAGGGGTTACGCCTAATCAGGTTACCATTGCTTCTATCTTTATAGGAGTAGGAGCGGGTGTTTGTTTTTATTTTCAAGATTTTTGGATTAATGTGCTTGGCGTTTGTTTGTTGATATGGGCAAACTCTTACGATAGTGCAGACGGACAGTTGGCTCGTATGACTAACCAAAAATCAGAATTAGGAAGAATACTTGACGGAGCTTGTGGCGATTTCTGGTTTATCTCTATCTACTTAGCTATTGTGTTTCGTTTGTGGCCCGAATGGAATTATTGGATTCTTATTCTTGCTTTATTAGCAGGCTATTCGCATTCGAAGCAAGCTGCAATGGCAGATTATTTTCGTAATATTCATTTGCTATTTCTTAAAGGAAAGAAAGGAAGTGAGTTAGATAACTCTATCGACCTTGAAGAGAAATACGAAAAAATAAGTTGGATGGAAAAACCTTTAGTGAAGTTTTTCGAGTTTATGTATCTTAATTACACTAAGGGACAAGAAAAATGGACTCCTCAAATACAACGAATGTTTAGAGTTATAAATAGTAATAAATACAATGGCGAGGCTCCTCATTGGTTTTTGAGTCTTTATCGAAAGAAAAGTCTACCGTTTATCAAATATACAAATATGCTTTCTTTTAACTTAAGAGCAATAGTATTGTTTGTGTCGGTGCTTATTAATATGCCTTGGATTTATTTTGTTTTCGAACTAACAATTATGAATGCAATGTTAATCTATATGATTAACCGATACGAGCGTTTGGGTCGTAAGTTTAGAGGTGGATTAGAAATGGAAGACTAATATTATAGCATAATGATTGATTTAAATAATGTAAAAGGAGTAATCTTTGATTACGGAGCAACCATAGATAGTAATGGAAAGCATTGGGCTGAAGTTTTGTGGGACGCATACGTAGACAATAATATTCCTGTAACAAAAGAAGCTTTTAGAGACGCTTATGTTTATGGAGAGCGTTATTTAGCTTTACACCCTGTAGTAAAGCCCGACTTTACGTTCAAAGATGTGTTGGAGGCAAAGACCAAATTGCAGGTAGAATGGTTGATAGAAAACAAATTTTTAACACAAAGTGATAAAACTTCTCAATATTCTCTTGTTGTTTCAAATCAATGTTATAACTTTGTACGTTTTGTATTGGAGAATGCTATTCCTATAATACAAGAACTTAAACAAAAGTACCCTTTAGTGTTGGTTTCTAATTTCTACGGAAATATAGAAACTGTGCTGGCGGATTTTGGTTTGAGTTCGTATTTTGATAAAATAATAGAATCTGCTGTGGTTAATGTAAGAAAACCCGACCCTGCAATATTTGATTTAGGAATTAAAGCTTTGAACTTACGTCCTGAAGAAGTTGTAGTTGTTGGAGACTCTTATGCTAAAGATATTGTTCCTGCAAGAACTATAGGTTGTAAAACCGTGTGGCTTAAAGGTCCAGCTTGGGAAGACGATAAACCCAATAGCACCGCTGATGCTATTATTTATGATTTTAAAGAATTGAGAGAGATATTTAAGTTAAGTTAAACACAGTTGCTGTACAATAATATTCGACATCTTGAGGGAGTGAAGTAAATTGAAAAATTTTCGTCGTATCACTCAGCATGGCGAGTTCCGGTTGAGTTGAGTAACTGTATTTAGAAAAAATAATTAATAAATAGAATGTTATGGAAAAGATGCAAGTAGAAAATGCTCAAGGTAAATTGGGCGTTCTTGTAATTGGAGTTGGTGGTGCCGTGGCTACTACTTTCATTGCGGGTACAATGATTGCTCGTAAAGGTTTAGGAGTGCCTGTTGGCTCTATAACTCAATTGGCAACAATCAGATTAGGAAAAAGAGAAGAGAATCGTTTCCCGAAAATTAAAGATGTTGTGCCTTTGGCAGATCTTAACGACATCGTTTTCGGAGGGTGGGACATTTTTGAAGATGACGCTTACGCAGCGGCTCGTCACGCAGAAGTTCTGACGGTTGAAGACTTAGATAAAGTAAAAGACGAATTGACTGCTATTAAGCCAATGAAGGCTGTATTCAACCAAGAATTTGTGAAAAGATTAAATGGTACTTGGGTGAAAGATGCTCCTACTAAATGGGACTTGATGGAAGCTGTTCGTAAAGACATTAAAGACTTCAAAGCTAAGAACAACTGCGATAGAGTAGTTTGTATCTGGTGTGGAAGTACTGAAGTATTTACTAAATTGGGCGACGTTCACCAAACTATTCCTGCTTTAGAAAAAGGAATGAAAGAAAACGACGCTACAATAGCTCCTTCTGTACTTTATGCTTATGCTTGTTTGCAAGAAGGTGTGCCTTATATCAATGGAGCACCTAACTTAACAGTTGATATGCCTGCTATGTGGGATTTGTCGGCTCAAACAAAAACTCCTATCTGTGGAAAAGACTTCAAAACAGGTCAAACTATGTTGAAGACAGTTCTTTCTCCAATGATTAAGACTCGTATGTTAGGTCTTAACGGTTGGTTCTCTACAAATATTTTAGGAAATAGAGACGGAGAAGTACTTGACGATCCAGGTTCTTTCAAAACAAAAGAAGAGTCTAAACTTTCTGTTATAGACAATATCTTACAACCTGATTTATATCCTGAATTGTACGGAAATGTGTATCATAAAGTACGTATCAATTATTATCCTCCTCGCAAAGACAATAAAGAAGGTTGGGATAACATCGATATCTTCGGTTGGTTAGGTTATCCTATGCAGTTGAAAGTGGATTTTCTTTGTCGCGACTCAATCTTAGCAGCACCTCTTTGTTTAGACTTAGTGTTGTTTACTGACTTGGCAAAACGTGCTGGTATGAGTGGTATCCAATCTTGGTTATCTTTCTACTTTAAGTCGCCAATGCACGACAACGATCATATTGCTGAACACGATTTGTTTATTCAGTATGTGAAACTTAAAAACACTCTACGTCAAATAATGGGCGAAGAAACTGTTGATTTTGTAGATTAATATAAAATTTAATGAGTTATAGAAACCGTTGTCTTCGACACTATTCGTAGATAACGGTTTTTTTTAACTCAATTGTTATGAAAGAAAAACTTATAGACAAAGAACTTTTTGAAAGCATATCTCCCGTTTTCAAAAAGCCTTATGGTTCGGTATTGATGAAAGCTGCAACTAAGATTGTCGGCTTAGATAAAGTTAACCGAGTTTACGACTCGGCTAAATATAAAACAGGAACTGATATAGAAGATACTATGATTGATGGACTGGGCATTACACGTAAAGTTCATAACATAGAAGTGCTCAAACAATTTGAGGGAAAACCTTTTATAACAGTCTCTAACCACCCTTACGGACACATAGATGGTATAATGTTGATAGGAGAAGTAGCAAAGGTTCGTCCCGACTTTAAGGTTATGGTAAATTGGATGCTCGGAATGATAGACATTATGGAAGATCATTTCATAGGAGTTAATCCGTATAGCTCAGGACAAGTTAAACGCTCCAGTTTGGGTGGAGTAAAAGAATGTCTTGCGCATATAAAAGAAAATAAAGCTCTTGGTTTTTTCCCCGCAGGAGCTGTATCTAAAAATATAGGAAGAAATAAAATAGAAGACCGCGAATGGCAAGATGGGGTTATTAAACTTATACAAAAAGCAAAAGTGCCAGTAATACCTGCTCATTTCTCAGGTCAAAACTCTTGGTTTTTTAATTTCCTTGATAAAGTAGATTGGAGAATCCGTACTTTGCGCCTTTGTCACGAACTGGATACAAAAAAAGGTAAAACAATTAATCTTACTTTTGGAGACCCGATATTTCCAGAAGAACAACAACAATATAAAGATATTAAAGAGTTCGGTGAGTTTCTTAAGCAACGAACTTATCAATTAGGAACAAAGAATTAAATATTTAAATAAAAGATTTATGGCGTACTTACCACAATTAAAAGATATTGTTCAAGCTAAGAAAACGTTGAACGAGATAATAACCACAACTCCGCTTATTCATACTCTTAACCTTTCGGAAAGATACGATGCCGAAATTCTTCTTAAAAGAGAAGATTTACAGTTAGTTAGATCTTATAAGATAAGAGGCGCGTACAATAAGATACGGTCTTTATCGAAGAAGGAATTAAATAATGGAGTAGTTTGTGCCAGTGCAGGCAATCACGCTCAAGGAGTTGCTTACTCTTGTAATCGTTTAGGTATAAAGGGAACTATCTATATGCCGGTTACAACGCCTAAACAAAAAGTAAAACAAGTTTCTTTCTTCGGACGTGATAATGTAGAGATAGTATTAACGGGCGACACTTTTGATGAATCGTACGCTGCTGCTATAGCTTTTGCTGAAGAAACTAAAAGAGCTTTTATACACCCATTCGACGATCCTAAGATTATAGAAGGACAAGCAACTGTGGCTCTCGAAATAATAGAGGCAACCTGTAAACCTGTCGACTATATTTTTGTGCCTATAGGCGGCGGTGGTTTAGCTGCTGGCATATCGGCTTATATAAAAACTGTAAGTCCCGACACAAAGGTAATCGGAGTAGAGCCTGCCGGAGCTGCAAGTATGCGCGCTTCAATAGATGCAAAGCAAGTTGTTACTCTCGACAAGATAGATAAGTTTGTCGATGGTGCAGCTGTTAAACAAGTTGGCTCAAAAACTTATGATATTTGTTCTCAATACTTAGATGATATTATAAGTGTTCCAGAAGGAAAAGTTTGCACTACCATTATCGAACTTTATAATCTTAATGCCATAGTAGCAGAGCCAGCAGGTGCATTATCTATTGCTGCCTTAGATTTCTATGCCGATAAAATAAAAGGCAAGAGTGTTGTTTGTGTTGTTAGTGGTAATAACAATGATATTACTCGTACCGAAGAGATACGCGAACGCTCTTTGTTGTACGAAGGTTTGAAACATTACTTTCTTATCCGTTTTCCTCAGCGTTCGGGAGCTTTGCTTAACTTTGTTCAGAATGTTTTAGGTCCTAAAGATGATATTACTCACTTTAGTTACTCAAAGAAAACTAACAGAGAAGAAGGTCCGGCTATCGTAGGACTTGAGCTTCAGAGTAAAGATGATCTTCAAGGTTTAGTAGGGCGAATGGAAGAATATGGTATAATGTATGAATATCTTAATGACGATCCAGATTTATTTAATCTGTTAGTATAATTAGAATATTATGAAAAAGAAAAAGATTAAAGTATCTCTACTGGGAAAGGTTGTAATAGCTATCTTGATGGGTATATTCTTCGGTCAAGTATTGCCCAACGAAATAATAACACGAGTATTCGTAACCTTCAATTCTTTGTTTAGTAACTTCTTATCTTTTTCAATACCTTTAATAATTCTTGGTTTAGTGGCTCCTGCAATAGGAGATTTGGGAAAAGGAGCGGGGCGGCTTCTTTTTATAACAGCTCTGATTGCATATAGCTCAACATTGTTTTCGGGTTTTTTTACTTACTTTTCGAGTGCGGCTATCTTTCCGCATATATTGTCGCCCTCCGATATGGAAATAACAAATCTCAACAATACCGAAGAGTTTGTTCTTTCTCCTTATTTCACAATAGCAATGCCTCCACTGATGGACGTGATGACGGCACTTATCCTTGCCTTTGTTCTCGGGTTGGGTATGTCGAATATTAAAGGCACAGCATTAAAACATTTCTTTATTGATTTTCGAGATATAATATCGAAACTTATCGAAACAGTTATTATTACACTTCTACCTATTCATATATTTGGTATATTTCTGAATATGTCGTTTAGTGGACACGTGGTAACTATTATAGAAATGTTTTTGAAAGTAATAGTTGTGATATTTGTTCTTCACATACTGCTTTTGCTAATTCAGTTTGCTATAGCAGGAGTAATAGCAAAGAAAAATCCTTTTGTTATGCTAAAGAATATGCTTACGGCTTATGCTACTGCTTTAGGAACACAATCTTCGGCTGCTACTATACCTGTAACTTTAGCTCAAACCCTAAAGAATGGGGTAAGAGAAAATATAGCAGTATTCGTAATCCCTTTGTGTGCTACAATTCATTTAGCAGGCAGTACAATGAAGATTGTTGCTTGTGCTATGGCTGTAATGTTTATTACCGGACAACCTATAACTTTAGGGTTGTTTTCGGGCTTTATAATGATGCTTGGCGTTATGATGGTGGCTGCACCAGGAGTGCCAGGAGGAGCAATAATGGCTGCTTTGGCTGTATTGCAAAGTATTTTGGGTTTCGATGAAACAAATCAAGCTATAATGATAGCTTTATATATAGCAATGGATAGTTTCGGTACGGCTTGTAATGTAACTGGCGATGGTGCGATTGCGGTTGTTGTAGATAAAATTGCAGGGAAAAGACAGTGAGTTATTTTTGAAAAAACTCTTTTATAAATAGGTTATAAGTGATCACTTGTTTATCCAAACGTCAAGATATTTCCAATTGTTCGGAAATCCCATTTCTTTTAATGATAGTAATTTGCCGCCAGTCTCAACTAATGTCAAAAAGTTACTTTTAAAGTCGTTGTTCGGACTTATAATATCTAATATATACTTAATGCAACTCAAAATAGCAAATAGCTTATTTTGTTTCGTTTTAGAAATGGTATCTCTATCCATAAAGGGGATAGTTGTGTTGTAGGGTAATTTAATTTGAGTAATAAAGCGCCGATTCCATATCCGACTATGGTGTGCGCAACAGTTTCTAAGATTAGCTATTGCGTGCAGCCAATTTTCTAAAATAGATATATCACTTAATCCAAACTGCTGTGCAATCTCTTTTTTGTTATTATCTTTCTTTAGTAGTTCATATAATCTACTTAAGGTTCCTAAGGAAATTACTTCCAATGACATCCATGCTGGGGGCATATCTGGATTTGTATAAAATTTTGCATAATGTGTTATAAAATCTTCTCGACTACGATTTATTTCATGTTGAATGTCATCTAATAGTTTGTTATACTTAAATATTTCTTTCTTTTCTCCGTTTTCCTTTTCTTTATAGTATGTCGTGTTGTGAAATAAAGACTCATTCATAAACCAATGACTATCCTTAGTTGAAATAGCATATTGATATGTGATTTTGGTACGTATTGCTACTTCTATTTTTTCTATAGCATTAAAAATTAAAGCTCTTAGTCGACGGTCAAAGCAGTACAAATCAATAATGTCGTTAAAGTGAATATTGTCTCTGATAAAGCAATGGTCATTCTCAAGATTGTTATTGTCTTGAAAAGGATAAGTATATGCTCTTAGGCGATAATAACTAATGTTAGATAAGTAATTAGATGCAATATCTTTATCATCTATTATAAGTCCTCTTAATTTGAGTTTCTCTATTTGCTGAAGAATAGTTAATGGTTGTTTGATGTATTTCATAATTACTTGGCTTAATAAAACTCGAAGACCTCCCCGGGTGCGCTGTTCTAACGGGAAGCGTGGGAGGTCATATTGAGTGCAAATATACAAATTGTTTTTGTATAATCAAAATATCTTTATCAATCTTGCTTAAACTCTTTATAAAATTCTACAACCGTTTCTATTCCTTTGTAAAACATTTCTAAGCAGAAGTTTTCATTTGGAGAGTGTATTGCGTCAGACTCTAAGCCGAAGCCCATTAAAATAGGTTTAACGCCTAATACTCTTTCAAATGTAGGGATTACGCCGATACTGCCTCCGCTGCGGAAAGGCAATGGACGTTTTCCGAAAATGTTTTGATAAGCTCTTTCTGCTGCTCGATAGGCTGGTAAGTCTAAAGGACAAACATAACTGTCGGCTCCGTGTAACCACTGAATATCTACGTCGATATAAGACGGTGCAATAGTTTTTATATGGTTGATAACCAAGTCTTTTATCTTGTTGTAGTCTTGATGAGGTACAAGTCGCGATGATAATTTAGCATAAGCTTTAGCAGGAAGAACAGTCTTTGAACCCTCGCCTGTATAGCCTCCCCATATTCCGCATATATCTAAAGCAGGACGAATACCTGTGCGTTCTAAAGTGCTGTAACCTTTTTCTCCATTAATATCTTTCAGATCTATAGATTTTTTGTACGCTTCAACGTCGAAAGGAGTTTGAGCCATAAGGTTTCTTTCTTCTTGCGAAACAATATCTACATCATCATAAAAATTAGGGATAGTAATATGTCCGTTTTCATCAATAAGCTGAGCCAAAATCTTACTAAGTTCCATAATAGGATTAGCAACAGCACCGCCATAAAGCCCAGAGTGTAAATCTCTGTTGCAAGCCGTAACCTCTATTTGCCAGTAAGCCAAACCTCTAAGTCCGGTAGTAATACTTGGAGTGTCTAAGCCCAACATACTTGTGTCTGATACTAAGATAGTATCGCTTTTAAGTAATTCTTTATTTTCGATACAAAAAGCTTCAAGATGTTTCGAGCCAACTTCTTCTTCACCTTCAATTAAGAATTTTACATTAGCCTTAAGTTCTCCGCTTTTTACAAGATATTCAAAAGCTTTAGCGTGTATAAACGACTGACCTTTGTCGTCGTCTGCTCCACGTCCGAAAATATAACCATCTTTAATAGTAGGCTCAAAAGGCTCAGAAGTCCAAAGCTCTAAAGGTTCAGCAGGCATAACATCGTAGTGTCCGTAAACTAATATGGTAGGTAAACTATCACATAAATGTTTTTCTGCAAACACAACCGGATTGCCAGGAGTAGGCATAACTTCGGCTTTATCTACGCCAGCTTCAAGTAGAAGCTCTTTCCAGCGTTCGGCACAACGAATCATTTCACCTTTTTTGTCGGAATGAGCACTTATACTTTGTATACGCATTAAACTAAAAAGTTCTTCTAAAAATCTTTCGGAGTTATCCGAGATGTACTGTTTTACGTTCATGATATAAATTATTAAAATTAATTTGTTGCAAGATAATAAATTGTTTCGAATTACTTTTCGTGGTTCTTAGTTCTTTGTTTTTCTTTCTTGTTAGTTCTTTTAGGGAACCAACCTTTTTCTACTCTTGTTTTCTGTTCAAAAATTTCACCAATTCCCCAAAAAGAAGAGAAAGACGTTACGCCACACAGTATAGATATTATTGTGTTGTGTATTGCGAGCGATGCAATTAAAGCTATTATGCCTAATACTAAAAAAGCCCACCAGCATTTAACGCCAAAGTAATATTCACCTTTAATAACTAAAGGGTGAAAGATGCCTATTATAAGAAAAGTTCCTAATCCTATAATGATACCCGTTAGGTTGTATGTTTCTATAAATTGCATTTGTTTTATGTTTTAAGAATAATTGTTGAACCACTTCATAACCTTATCGCTATACTTTTTTGAGATAGGAATATCGGGAACTCCTTTAGTCTCAAATTCTACAAAGATGCCATCTTTTTGTCGGCGAATAATGTTTATCTTATCAAAATTTATTATGTACGAACGATGGCAGCGTTGCACGTTAGTATCTATAAGCAATTCTTCTATCGCTTTCATTGAGTTTCGTAGCACAAACTTAGATAAAACATCTTTAGTAAGATACCATATATAAACATAATTGTCGGCCGACTCGATATATAACAAGTTATTTTTATTTACAGACAGGCGAAGTTCGTTTTTCTCATCATAAAAAGAATAAATCTTAGGTTGATGATTTTCGGGAATACTCTCTTCCGTTATTTGTTGAAGTTTCTTTTTGCTATCGATATAACTAAAATACAGATGAATAATAGCGTAGGGGAGAAGTAGCACTAATGCTGTATTTATCGATGATTCTTTGAAAACTGCCAAATATTCTCTTTCGGGGTTTAAGTAGATAGAATATATGGTATAGAACAACGACATAAAAAAGATTTCAAGTAAAATCCAGATAGCATAAGTTAACACAGTAAAATCTCTCTTCTTCCCAACGTGATACATTATTATTCTACTTATAACAACAACCAATACTCCAGTTAGTATAATAAGACTTGAATAAGCAAAGAATTGAAAATCCGAAACGTGATACCAACTTTCGGAACTAAAAGGTTTATATAGATTAATAAAAGTAAGAGCGAAGAAAGATGTTGCCAATATCAGATAAATGATATTCTGTTTACTATAAATGTATGACGGTATTTTTTGATCAAACATACTTACGATATATTATTTGTAGATTACAAAGGTATGAAAATATTGCAAGCTATGGATTTATCTTTTGTTTATTTCGCCCCTTATTTAAGATTTTTATCCCTAAATAACTCTTTTTGTCCCTTTTAACCGTTGTGTTTACCTTAAATTTTGAGGCTTGATGATATTGTATTTAGTTTGCACAAAAAATAGAATTATGGAAGTTATAAGTCGTAGCAAGCAGTTGTCGGATTTGTTCTCTTTAGAAAAAAAAATAGAGTTGAAAGAAACTAATATAAGCATTACTCCTTTCGAGTTTAAGCAGTCTTTTAATGAAGAAGAGATCAATAGTTTGCAAGCCAATATTGTTAAGTCGGAGTTTAGTGAAGTTGCAGATAATGCAATTTCCGAAAACAAAACGTTTAACTATTGCGTGTTTTCTCCTAAAGGAAAAGCTAAAGCCGATGATGCAATTCTTTTGTTACACGGACTAAACGAACGCTCGTGGAATAAATATCTTATATGGGCAGAGTATCTTACCGAAACAACAGGTAAGCCCGTTATACTTTTTCCGATAGCGTTTCATATAAACAGGGCTCCCTTACTTTGGTCTAATGCTCGTGCTCTTGTGGCTTGGGTAGAAAAAAGGAAGTTAGAGATACAAGGACTTAAAAATTCTACCTTTGTTAATATAGCTTTAAGTAGTAGAATATCGCAAAATCCTTTCCGCTTTTATGCTTCAGGACGAGAAACGGTTATGAATATATGGCAATTAATGAAAGAAATAAAAGAAGGCAAACATCTTTTATTCAAAGAAAATGCCAACATAAATCTATTTGGTTATTCAATAGGAGCATTACTTTCTAATGTGCTAATGATATCTAACCCCGATAATTTGTTCGATAATAGTAAACTTTTTATGTTTTGCGGAGGCTCTATATTTTCAAAAATGAATGCTAATGCAAGAGATATAATTGACGAAGAGGCTAATAGTAAATTACAAAACTACTACACTAAAGATTTCTTCTTAAAAGATGTAGTGCCGGAGTCGTCTCAAGATAGCATACATAAAGCATTCAAATCGCTTCTACTTCCAGATAAACTTAGAGAGTTTAGAGAAGATTTTTTTACATCGGCAAGCAATCGAGTAAGAGCAATAACCCTAAAAGACGACATAGTAATCCCAACTGCCGGAGCAGTCGATACTTTCGGTAGAGCAAGTGATAAAATATTGGAGGAAATAGATTTTCCATATACATACACCCATCAATGGGCATTCCCATTAAATGCTGTGAGTAAAGCTGCTTTGGTAAATGAAAGTTTCAGAAAGGTATTTGATAAAGCAGCTGATTTTGTGCTTCGCACAAGATAAGAACTAAGAACTAAGAGTGAAGAACTAAGAGTTTACGCGAAGCGTATTAACCTGAGTTTCGTTTAAGTTATTGTATATTCATATTCTTCGTATTCTCATTTAAGTCCACAGCATACCCATTGGTAAGCGAAAGGACTTACCT
>JARXWK010000013.1 GCA_029916745.1 Dysgonomonadaceae bacterium PH5-43
ATTGATTAATTGTTTGTAATTCAGTACCATAAATATAATCAATCTTTAGCTGTTATGCTAATTTTTTATCGAATTTCTTATATCGAACTCACGTTTGTTTATTAAAAAATCTTATTGCTTTTATCGATTTTGTGGCATATTTTAGTTAAAAACATTGAGTTTATTGTTAAAATACAGTACTTTGTATTGCATAGTAATATGTTTTGTTTATATTTGCACCGTGATTAATAAATAAAGAGTATGGAAAACAAGAATGCAGACAATGTAAAATCGCAGATGCGTAAAGGGATATTAGAATATTGTATTCTAATAATTCTGGATAGAGAACCCTCGTATGCACCCGATATAATAAAGGTGTTGCAAGAAGCAAGACTTATAGTGGTCGAAGGCACGCTATACCCATTGCTTACTCGGCTTAAGAATATGAATTTGTTGAGTTATCAATGGATAGAGTCTACTCAAGGACCTCCTCGTAAATACTATAAATTAACTCCGGAAGGAAAAGAATTTTTGGCAGAATTAGGTACTGCTTGGGACGATATAGAAAATACAATCAATCATTTGAAACAAATATAATACTTTTAATACAATGAAAAGAACATTAACAGTAAACTTAAACGGTAGAGTATTTAATATTGATGAAGATGCTTACCAACTTTTAGACAACTACTTGACAAATCTGCGTGCTTATTTTAGCAAAGAAGAAGACTCTGATGAGATAGTTGCCGATTTTGAAGCTCGTATAGAGGAATTGCTTAGCGGACGAGTGCGACTTGGATATAATGTTATTTCTATCGAAGAGGTAGAAAAAGTGATTGCTCAAATGGGGAAACCCGACGATTTTGGAGATGATGCTACCTCCGTAGATGATAGCGCAACTAATACACAAGCTTCTTCAGAAGGATATGCAAAGCCTGAAGAACCAGTGAAAAAGAAACTGTTTCGCAATCCCGATGATAAGGTTCTTGGTGGAGTGTGTTCGGGTTTAGCTATGTATTTTAATTGTAGCGTGTTGGCGTTGAGGCTTATAGCTATAGTATTGATATTCTTAACATCCTTCTGGATTGTTCCTGTGTATTTAATAGCTTGGTTGGTTATCCCTCGAGCAAATACGGCAACCCAAAAATTACAAATGATGGGAGAGCCTATTACGCTTGATAATATAGGTAGGGTAGTGTCGTCCAATTCGATAATCCAATCTAATAATGATGGTTGTGTATTATCATTTTTGAAAATATGTTTGGTAGTTTTGTGTATATTTCTAGGATTACCATTTTTAGTATTGTTGATTGTAGCTTTATTTAAGGCAATAGCAGCAATATTTGGTATAGGAGTAGGTGGTTTAATGGGATTTATGCCAATGTTTACGTTTGGATTAGGTAATGAATCAATATCTACAATTATTGCTTTGATATTTGTTGTCGGAATACCTGTAGTGTCATTATTATACGTAATACTATCGGCAATATTTAAGTTTTCACCACTACATAAAGCTATTAAGTGGACGGGTGTAATTGTGTGGATTATAGCTTTGGTAGTGTTGTTTGCAGCGTTATCTTCTAAACCATTTAAACTTTCATCGCCATTTGGATTTACGTTTACAAAAACAGTTAGAGAATACAGAGGAAATGGTAATCTTTATAATAAAGAAATTTTGTTTACAGATAACGTAACTGAAGTTAGCGTAGATGGTATTGAAGCGACAGTAAATCTAGAACAGCACGATGCAGATTCTACAGTAGTGTTTATAAGTGGAGATGGTGATTTGGTTTACATGATTGATATTGAACGAAAACCAGGTGGTTTATTAAAAATAAACAAAGGAGTTCATAACCCTTATGCTCCAACTATGCCTTTGATAATAACAATCAAGACGCCAAATTTGAATAAAATAAAGATACAAGGTGTGGAGAATGTAAATATAGTTGGTAATTTTACAGCTCAAAACTTATTGTTAGATATAAAAGATGTAGAATCGGTAATAGTCGACAGTCTTCTTGTTGATAAGTTAGATGTTAAAATGAAAGATATATTAAATGTTGTTTTGGGAGGTAATGCAAAAGCAGCGTACATTGATGTTCGAAATGTAGATGTTTTAGATAAAAAATCATTAACTGTAGAAACTTATAAAAGTCTTAGAGTAAAATAAATATAAAACGTATGGCATGAAAAAAGAGAAAATGCAAATCCGTAACAGTACTGCCGAATTTCTTATTTTTACTAATCAAGCAAAGGAAGACGGTATTGAAGTTCGAGTTCAGGGCGAAACAATATGGCTTAGTCAAAAATTGATGGCAGCTTTGTTTGATTGCTCTACGGATAATATATCATTACATCTTAAAAATATATTTAAAGAAAACGAGTTAGAGGAGAATACAGTTACCGAGTATTTCTCGGCAACTGCATCAGATGGTAAGACTTATAAGGTAAAGCATTATAATTTAGATGCAATTGCTAATTTATAAAATAAATATAAAAAGTATGGCATTAATAAAATCAGTTAGAGGATTTACTCCTCAAATAGGCGAAAAGGTTTACTTGGCCGACAATGCAACTATAATAGGTGATGTGATTATCGGTAACGAGTGCAGTATTTGGTTTAATACAGTATTAAGAGGCGATGTTAATTCTATTAGAATAGGCGACAGAGTGAATGTGCAAGACGGAACAGTTATTCATACTCTGTATCAAAAATCGATAACAGAGATAGGTAACGATGTATCTATCGGTCATAACGTAACTATACACGGAGCAAAAATAGAAGACGGGGCTCTTATAGGTATGAATGCTGTAGTTTTAGATCACGCCGTAATAGGAGAGGGGGCATTGATAGCAGCAGGCTCTGTAGTGTTAAGTGGTACTATTGTAGAGCCAGGGTGCATATATGGTGGTACGCCTGCCAAGTTTATCAAAAAACTTGATCCCGAACAATCGAAAGAAATTAATCAGAAGATAGCTAAAAACTATCTTATGTACTCGCAGTGGTACGAAGAATAGTAGTTCTTTTTTTAAGTTTTGTCCCCGATTGTTTATATTTCGGGGACAATAATCTTTTCCCTTTTTTACTTTTTCTCTTTCAAAAGATCTCTAATTTCAGTTAAAAGAACTTCTTCTTTTGAAGGAGCGGGAGGCGCAGCAGGAGCTGCAGGCTCTTCTTCTTTCTTTTTTTGTAACTGGTTAATACCCTTAATCATTAAGAAAATAGCAAAAGCTATGATAATAAAATCTATCACAACATTAATGAAACTACCATAATTAAGAGTTACAGCAGGTTCGATAACTTCACCCGATTCCATTACTGCATTTTTTAGCACAATCTTTAGATCAGAAAAGTCAACGCCACCTATTAAAACCCCTAACGGAGGCATAATAACATCAGATACAAACGAACTAACAATCTTACCGAAAGCCCCACCGATAATAACACCGACAGCCATATCCATAACATTGCCACGCACAGCAAACTCTTTAAACTCTTTAATAAATCCCATAAGAATAAACCTTTATAATATTAATTAATTGAAATAACGTTCATATAGTTGTTAATTATTTTCAACATCTTGCAAATAGAACGCACAAAAATAAAAAAAGGTTTGTAACTTTGCACTCTCGAAATACAAAATAATTGTGTTTTTGTTAGAAATTAGATATAAATCTATGAAAAAGACTTCTTTTAGAACTATTAGAAGATTGTTATTGTTAGTAATAATAGTCGGTTTGTTTACAGCCTGTGGCACTACAAGATGCGAATGCGAAAATAGTAACGATTATAACAAAAGAAAGTTGAGCGATAACTTGTTAGATTTTAATAAAAGTAGTAATTTTGCGCTTCAAAATACGGAAGTATTATCTAAAGAATTGAATTTATTTATTTTATAAACTATAAAAATTATAAGAAATGATCAAAGTTGGTATTAATGGTTTTGGCCGTATTGGTCGTATGGTGTTCCGTGCAGCAGTTTATAACTTCTCTAATGATATCGAAATTGTAGGTATCAATGACTTGTTAGCTGCTGATTATTTAGCTTATATGTTGAAATATGATTCAGTACACGGACGTTTCAAAGGTGACGTTGCTGTTGAAGGAAACAATTTGATAGTAAACGGTAAAAAAATCCGTTTAACTGCAGAAAAAGATCCTGCTAACTTAAAATGGAACGAAGTAGGTGCTGAAATCATTGTTGAATCTACAGGATTCTTCTTGTCAGACGATACAGCTCGCAAACACATCGAAGCTGGTGCTAAAAAAGTAGTTATGTCTGCTCCTTCTAAAGATTCTACTCCTATGTTCGTTTATGGTGTAAACCACAAAACTTATGCAGGTCAAGATATTATCTCTAACGCTTCTTGTACTACTAACTGTTTAGCTCCTATCGCTAAAGTATTGAACGACAACTTCGGTATCGTAAAAGGTTTAATGACTACAGTTCACGCTGCTACTGCAACTCAAAAAACTGTTGACGGACCTTCTTCTAAAGACTGGAGAGGTGGTCGTGGTATCTTAGAAAACATCATTCCTTCTTCTACAGGTGCTGCTAAAGCTGTAGGCGTAGTTCTTCCTGAATTAAACGGAAAACTTACAGGTATGTCTATGCGTGTTCCTACTTCTGACGTATCAGTTGTAGACTTAACAGTAGTTCTTGAAAAAGCTGCTTCTAAAGACGAAATCTCAGCTGCTATGAAAGCTGCTGCTAATGGCGAATTAAAAGGAGTACTTGGTTACACTGAAGAGTCTGTAGTTTCTACTGACTTCCGTGGTTGCTCAGAAACTTCTGTTTACGACGCAAACGCTGGTATCTCTTTAGATGGTAACTTCGCTAAAGTTGTATCTTGGTATGACAACGAGTGGGGTTATTCAAACAAAGTTCTTGAAATGGTTCGCGTAATCGCTAAATAAGATTAACCATATCATAATATAAAAAGCCTGATTCGTAAAGAGTCAGGCTTTTTTTTGGCTGTGTAAATATTGTTAAAATGCAAAGCTTCACTTAGGGTCGTCTCTCTACTAAGAGACCCCTCGTGTCTCTACTAAGAGAGGCGATGTCTCTCTACTAAGAAAGGCGGGGTGCTTTAAGGATTAAGGCGGGGTGGTTCTACTAAGAGCGACATCGGGTATCTACTAAGAACGGCAAGGGGTCTCTACTAAGAAGCACCTCGCCTATCTAATAACAAAGGCAAGAGGTTTATACTGAGATAGATGAGGGCGTTCTGCTAACTACCTGGTTGCCTATTTACTAAGAGCGTTTTGATGGACGGCGATGATACAAAAAGAGGGTGTACCTTTTAGTGATACACCCTCTTTGCTATAATTCTTATGTCTCGAATTAATCTTCTAATAATAATTCAAGGATAGTAACTGCAGCTTTTGATACTGGAGAACCAGGACCAAATATTGCTGCTACACCTGCTTTATACAAGAAATCATAATCTTGAGCAGGGATTACACCACCAGCTATTACTAAAATATCTTCGCGACCAAGCTTTTTAAGTTCTTCGATAACTTGAGGAACAAGCGTTTTGTGTCCGGCAGCTAACGATGATACACCAAGAACGTGTACGTCGTTCTCAACAGCCTGACGAGCAGCTTCTTCTGGAGTTTGGAACAATGGTCCCATATCTACGTCAAATCCACAATCGGCATAACCAGTAGCTACAACTTTAGCACCACGGTCGTGACCGTCTTGTCCCATTTTAGCTACCATAATACGAGGCTGACGACCTTCTTTTTTAGCAAACTGTTCTGCTAATTCTTGTGCTTTTTGGAAGGTAGAATCTTCTTTTGTTTCTGATGAATACACTCCTGATATAGTTCTAATTATTGCTTTATAACGTCCACACACTTCTTCGCAAGCATCAGATATTTCTCCTAATGTTGCTCTTACGTGAGCTGCTTCTACTGCTAACTCTAATAGATTGCCTTCACCTGTTTTTGCACATTTGGTTATAGCCTCTAACGCTTTCTTAACATCGTCTTCGTTACGTTTCGATTTAAGATCGTTTAGGCGTTCTATTTGTTGTAAGCGAACAGCAGTATTGTCAATCTCAAGAATATCAATAGGGTCTTCTTTTTCAAGACGATATTTATTGATACCGATAATAGCTTGATTGCCTGAGTCGATACGAGCTTGAGTTCTTGCAGCAGCTTCTTCGATACGCATTTTAGGAACTCCTGTTTCGATAGCTTTAGCCATACCTCCAAGTTGTTGTACTTCTTGAATTAATTCCCAAGCTTTGTGTGCCAACTCTTGAGTAAGAGACTCTACATAGTAAGAACCAGCCCAAGGGTCGATTTCTTTTGTAATGTAAGTTTCTTCTTGAATGTATATCTGAGTATTACGAGCAATACGAGCCGAGAAGTCTGTTGGAAGAGCAATAGCTTCGTCTAAAGCGTTAGTGTGTAACGATTGAGTATGTCCTAATGCTGATGCCATAGCTTCGATACAAGTACGACCTACGTTATTGAATGGATCTTGCTCGGTAAGCGACCAACCAGAAGTTTGTGAGTGTGTACGAAGTGCTAACGATTTAGGATTTTCAGCTCCAAAGCTCTTTACTATCTTAGCCCAAAGTAAGCGACCGGCACGCATCTTAGCAATCTCCATAAAGTGATTCATTCCGATAGCCCAGAAGAAAGATAGGCGAGGAGCAAACTTGTCAACAGGAATACCAGCGTCTATACCTGCTTTAAGATATTCCATACCATCGGCAAGAGTGTAAGCCAACTCAATGTCGGCTGTGGCGCCTGCTTCTTGCATATGATAACCCGAGATAGAGATAGAGTTAAACTTAGGCATCTTCTGTGATGTGTATTCAAAGATGTCGGCTATGATACGCATAGAAAATTCTGGTGGATAGATGTAAGTGTTACGCACCATAAACTCTTTAAGAATATCATTCTGTATAGTACCAGCCATTTCTTCAAGTTTAGCACCTTGTTCTAAACCTGCGTTTATGTAGAAAGCAAGAATAGGAAGCACTGCACCATTCATTGTCATCGATACCGACATATCTTTTAATGGAATACCATCGAAAAGAGTTTTCATATTATCCATCGTACAGATAGATACACCAGCTTTACCAACGTCGCCAACAACACGAGAGTGGTCGGCATCGTAACCGCGGTGAGTAGCTAAGTCGAAAGCAACAGAAAGACCTTTTTGTCCTGATGCTAAGTTTCTTCTATAAAATGCGTTAGACTCTTCAGCGGTTGAGAAACCAGCATACTGACGTATAGTCCAAGGACGCATAGCGTACATACCAGAGTAAGGACCTCTTAAGAAAGGAGGAATACCAGAAGCATAATTCAAGTGTTCCATACCTTCTAAGTCTGCCTTAGTATAAACAGGCTTAACAGGAATATGCTCAGGAGTTTTCCAGTTTGCTTCAATATTGTTTTCTTCAGACCATTTAGTAGGATTGATTTCGCTAAAGCCTACATTATCTATGTTGATGTCTTTAAAATTGATTTTCATTTTATTCCTAATTTAGCGTTAAACCCTTGTAATGTTTCAAGAACATTACTTTTTACATTAATGAAATTAGTGATTCCTTGCGCTTTTAGGTCTTCCATAGAAGCTGGGGCACCAGCAATAACCAATATTTCTTTATCTTTAGTAAGTTCGTATGCTTCTGGAGCGAAAGTAGCATATTCGTCGTCGCTCGAACAAAGAACTATTATATCAGCACCTGCTTTACGAGCAGCGTCTACACCTTGAGCTACGGTCTCGAATCCTAAGTTGTCGATAGTTTTATATCCTGCACAACCGAAGAAGTTAGCCGAGAACTGAGAACGAGCTAAGCGCATTGCAAGGTTACCGATAGTAAGCATAAATACTTTAACGTCTTTTCCAGCCTCTTCGGTACTTAAGCGTAGAGTTTCAAACTCTTCAGCCAAACGTTTAGTGTTTAATGTTGTAATATCAGTTTTACATTCGCCTTTGCAGCCACAACCACATTCTTTATTATCTTCGAATTTGCCTTTAGCTACTTCTGTGAAGTTAGGGAACTGGTTTGTTCCTAATAATATTTCACGACGTTGAGCTAATGCTTTGAAGCGTTTATCTGCCGATGCGTTAACAGCAGCTTGTATTTCTCCTGCTTTAACCATATTATAGAAACCTTTCTCTTCTACTTCAAGGAATATTTTCCAAGCTTCTTTAGCTATAGAATTAGTAAGAGTTTCAATGTAGTAAGAACCACCCGAAGGGTCAACAACCTTATCGAAATGACATTCTTCTTTAAGAAGTAATTGTTGATTGCGAGCTATTCTTTCAGAAAACTCATCTGGAGTTTTGAACGATTCGTCGAAAGGAGATACTAACATAGAATCGACACCAGCTATACCTGCCGACATAGCTTCTGTTTGTGTACGAAGCATATTTACGTAAGCATCGTAAACAGTTTGATTGAATTTAGATGTTTGAGCGAATATGTTCATCTTAGCAGCACAACGACATTCGTTGTTTGCGCCTTCATTAGGGCATTTATGATCGCAAGTAGGTTGATATGCCTTAACTATCTCAGCCCATAACCAACGAGCTGCACGGAACTTAGCTATCTCCATAAAGTAGTTAGCACTGATTCCGAAATTGAATTTAATTTTCTTAGCAGCAAAAGTAGGATTAACTCCGGCTTCAACTAAACGAGCCATAAGTTCGTTACCCCAAGCAAGAGCGTAACCCAACTCTTGAGTAATAAACGAACCAGCATTGTTGAATAAATAAGCATTAACAGCAATTACCTTGAAGTAACGGATTTCTGCCGAAGCAGCTATTGCAGCCGCCATAATATCTATCCAATCTTCTTTAATTTTGCCCTTAGTTAATGTTTTACCAACAATATCAATGTTAATAGAACCTTGAATTTTTGTTAGGTCGTATCCCTTGCTTACGAAATATTCTTTAAGAATAGTTATAAGATTTACCGATGCCGATTGGCAAGTAGAGAAGTTTAGTTCAATACATTCGGCGCAGATGTTTTCTAAAAGAATTTCGATATTCTCTTTGTTAACACCGCTTTTAGGCACTTTGAAACCTAAAGAATTTACGCCTTTGTTTAAGATGTCTAAAGCTTTTTTATTAGCTTCGGCAAAGTCGCTCACAACGATGTCTTGACGAACAAACCAATCGTTAGTGTCTTTCTTTGTTCCTCTCACATAAGGAAATTCTCCCGGAAGAGACTCAGTTGTTTTAAGACCTTCAAGGTCTTCCTCTCTGTAAAAAGGCTTAACGTTGAAGCCTTCATTTGTTTTCCAAACTAATTTTTTCTCAAAATCAGCACCCTTTAGATCTGTTGTAATCTTATCCATCCATTGCTGGGTAGATATGGGTGAGAACTCAGAAAAAAGTTTTTCATTAGAATTACTCATATAGATTTAATTATAAATGTTTAGTCATTAAAAATACTACACTCCATAAAATGGGGTATAGCGACACAAAAATACAACAAATTATTAATAATGAATAGAGAATAATTAATAATTGTGTATTGGTAAGTTTAATTTTCTTGGTGAGAGACACAACAAAATCGTACTGTGTTATTAAAAAAACACAGTCAGTTTCCTATAGAAACACAGTGAGGTTCGGGGTAAAACACAGTCAGGTTTTTTTGTAACACAGTGAGGTTTTAAAAACTGATTAATTGGGATAATATTAAAACAGGATTGTCGTATTCTTTCAAGTTCTTAATCTTTTGTTTGTCATCATCTGAAATAAAACAAAATCACACTACACTACGGATTGTGTGAATTTTTATTAACTTTGTAGGTTGTTAAAAAACGGATTAAACAATCATAAATATAGAATGTAATGAAAAAAGTTAATTTATTGTTATTGATGCTTGTTGCTTTTGTGTCAATACAATGTCAGAGTGGTTCGAAAAGTGTAGCTAAAGAAACTAAAGTTAAAAATGTTATCTTCATGATTGGAGATGGTATGGGTATTAGTCAGGTTTACTCGGGTTTAACATCTAATAAAGGTAGTCTTAATTTAGAACGAGCCCAATATGTAGGCATTTCAAAAACATATTCAGCTAATGATTATGTAACCGACTCGGCAGCAGGAGGCACAGCTCTTGCTTGTGGCGAAAAAACAAATAATGGTGTTATAGGTGTGAATAAAGATAGTGTTGCTATTAAATCAATTTTAGCTTATGCTGCTGAAAATGACTTATCGACAGGCGTTGTTGTTAGTTGCGAACTTACTCACGCTACTCCAGCTTCGTTTGTTGCCCATCAGATAAATAGAAATATGAATAAAGAAATAGCTGCCGATTATCTAAATCTACCTTTTACAGTTGCTATAGGTGGTGGTCGTCGTCATTTTGAGAACAGAGAAGATGGACGAAATCTTACAGAAGAATTAAAAGCTAAAGATTATCAAGTAGCTTATTCTATCGAAGAAGTGAAACAGATAAAAAAAGGTAAAGTTATAGGTCTTGTTAGTGATGAACACCCAGCAGGTTATCCTGAAAGAGGAGAACTATTACCAGAAGGTGTTGCTGCTGCATTAGATATTTTATCTCAAAATGATAAAGGCTTTGTTTTAATGGTTGAAGGTTCTCAAATAGATTGGGGAGGACACTCTAACGATACGGAGGTAATAGTAAATGAAATGTTGGATTTTGATAGAACAGTAAAGATTGCATTCGATTTTGCTGACAAAAATCCAGGAACATTGGTTGTGATTACTGCCGACCACGAAACTGGAGGTATGTCGTTACTGAAAGGTAATTTTGAAGAAGGCACAGTAGGAGCAAAATATACAACAGGAGGACATAGTGCAGTTCCTGTTCCTGTATTTTCTTATGGAACGAAAGCAGAAGAGTTTACTGGATTTTATCAAAATACGAATATTTTCAAGAAAATTATGAATTTGTATGGCTTCCCTATTGATAATTAATAAAAAATGTCTAATTTTGGGGAGTTTGGGCTTAAATTAAAATATTAAGATAATCTCATTTAATCATTAATTATAAATAAATTATTATGAACAAATCTGAATTAGTTGCAGCTATAGCTGCCAAAACGGGCTTTACTAAAGTTGATGCATTAAAAGCTCTTAACGCTTATGTTGAAGTTGTAGGAGATGAATTGAGAAAAGGGAATAAAGTAAATTTAGTTGGTCATGGTACTTACTTGATTATTTCTAAAAAAGGAAGAAAAGGGATAGATCCTCGTAATCAACAACCTATTGAAATTGCTCCAAAACGAATGGTAAAGTTTAAACCAGGTAAAACTCTAACTATTAAGAAATAGTTATAGTGGTTTCGGTTGGCTTAATTTAAGGTAAGCATATTACGTTTTTTATTTCCTTATCAATAACGAAACAACCTTAGTGGTATTTATAGGTGTTTATGCCGTAATGCTGCTTAGGTTGTTTTGTTGTTTTAATAGATAGATAGTTGATTGAAATTTCATTTTTTGATTATTCTGTTTCAGATGTATTTTATTCCGTTTCAAAGAAAATTAAAATGCAACAAATGAATAATCCATTACGTTTGTACTGTAATAGAAAAAAGATTGTTAGATTAAATGAAAAAGATTGTTTTAAGTTTGTTTTTAGGTTTTACTGTTCTGTTAGCTTCTGCGCAGACTACTCCGGTTGCTGAAAATGCAACTGGAGTTATAAGGTTTTCGTTAAACGAATGTTTAGAATATGCTTTCGGTAATAATTTTACCAGAAAGAATATGTTATTAAACGAAACAGTAAAACAAGAGGTGTACGACCAATCTAAATTGGAACGATTGCCTAATGTGAACGCTTCTTTAAGCGAAAACTGGCGACACTCCGATGATGCTGGTTCTTCGCTCGGAGGTAGTTATGGTATTAGTGCAGGAGTTACTTTATATCAAGGTGGTGCTATAACAAATACCATAGAAGAAAATAAATTGCAGATGGAGCAAACACAACTGCAAACAAAACAGTATGAAAATGATTTGGTAATAAATATACTTGAGTCGTTTCTTACAGTTTTGGGTAATGAAGAACTATTGAAGTATCAGCATACTTTGTTGACAGCAAGTGAAGAACAGGTAGCGCAAGGTAAGGCTCAATATATGGCAGATGAGATTCTCGAGAGTGATTACTTAATGTTGGAAGCTCAGTATGCAAGCGATAAAGCAAATATTATTGATACCGAAATTGCTCGCGACAATAGTTTACTTAATCTTAAAAGTTTGTTGTCGATGGACCCGGAAGTGGATTTACGTATTATTTATCCCGATACGGCTATTCTTCAGCAGATGACGTTAATTCCTTTGCGAGAAACTGTAATAGAAAGAGCTATTGAAACGTGGCCAGACCTTAAGATTAGTCAATACGATGTTGATATTGCCAATGTAAATGTAAAGATAGCTAAGGCTTCATACTTTCCAACAGTAAGCTTGTCGGGTAGTGTAAATTCGGGGCACAACAAAAACTTTCAGAATTTTGGAAATCAGTTGAAGAATAATCTTAACGAACAAATAGGATTGTCTGTTAGTGTTCCTATTTGGGATAGGGGTCGCACAAAATTACAAACTACTCAAAGTAAGATAGCTCTTCAACAGGCAGAGAATAATAAACAACAGACCGAACTTGAAATAAGACAACAGATAACTCAACAGCATCTTAATGTAACGTCGGCACTTAATAAATACAATACAAACGAAATAAAACACAAGGCATATTCTCAAACGTTTGATGTGTATAGGGCTTTGTTTAATGCCGGTTCAATTACGGCAGTAGACCTTCTTCAACAACAAAACAACTATATAAGTGCTCTTACTGATTATGTGCAGAGTAAATATAATTTTATTCTAAGAAGAAAAATACTTGATGTATATATGGGTATAGATGTAACAATGTAATTCATAAAGATTAGATAAAAGAAAAATAATAACAAGATGAAAAAGAAAACATTAATTATTATAGGTGCTATTGCTTTGGTGCTAATATTGGCTCTTGTAATTTTATTAGGAGGAAACAAAAGCGAGTTGTTGGTAAATACAGCTCCAATAAAAACGAACACAATTTCACTGTCGGTTACTGCTACGGGTTATGTACAGCCTGTAGATCAAGTGGAAGTAGGAACTCAGGTATCGGGTGTTGTAGAGAGAATATATGTAGATTACAATTCTCAAGTTACAAAAGGACAGCTTCTTGCAGAACTGGATAAATCTACATTGGCTGAAAAAGTAACGCAAGCTCAAGCTTCTTTGCAGAGTTCAAAAAGTGCTCTTACTTTGGCTACTAAAAGTTACGAACGAACTAAGCAGTTGTTTGAATTAAAAGCTGCAACAAAAGCATCTTTCGAAGATGCCGAAAATCAATTAATACAAGCTACAACATCAGTTGCTAATTCAGAAGCTAACTTACATCAGGCTAAAGTAAACCTATCATACGCCGAAATATATTCGCCTATAGATGGTGTTGTGTTGAATAGAGCAGTAGAGCAAGGTCAGACAGTTGCTGCTTCGTTTAATACTCCTACTTTATTTACAATAGCTAACGACTTGAAAAATATGCAAGTAGAAGCAGATGTTGATGAAGCTGATATAGGTCAGGTTAAATTAGGTCAGAGTGTTACTTTTACTGTAGATGCTTTTCCTTACGATTTATTTGAAGGAATAGTACAGCAGATACGTCTTCAACCTGTGGTTACAAGCAATGTTGTAACTTACACAGTTATTATTAATGCTCCTAACCCAGAAGAAAAACTTTATCCGGGTATGACTGCAAGTGTTACTATTCTTACTCAAGTAGAAGAGGGGATTACTGTTCCTAATAGTGCTCTTAGTTTTACTCCTAATGAAGAAGCGATTAAGAAACTTAATTTTGAAATGCCAGTTGAGAATTACTCTGCAGGAGTATGGATTAAAACAGGTGATAACTATAAATATTCAGAAATTAAAACGGGTTTAAGCGACGGTGTATACACTATGGTTGAGTCGGGACTTAATCTTAATGATACAGTGGTAGTGTCTGTTGTAGAACAAAAGAAAGGTGAAGCTTCGGGACAAGCAGCGAGCAACCCTCTTATGCCACAACCTCCTCGAAGAAGATAAAAAATGAAAGAGAAGAAAGAAATATTAAAAATAGATACACTACGACGCGACTTTACTGTAGGTAGTGAAACCGTTCATGCTCTTAGAGGGGTTTCGTTTTCTGTAATGGAAGGTGAGTTTGTAAGTATTATGGGTACAAGTGGTAGTGGTAAGTCCACATTGTTGAATATACTTGGTTGTTTGGATAAGCCTACTTCGGGAGAATATTATATAGATAATATACCTGTTAGCGGTATGACTAAAGATGAATTGGCAACTTTGCGTAATCGCAAGATTGGATTCGTGTTTCAGTCTTACAACCTACTGTCTCGTACATCTGCGTTGGATAATGTTATGCTGCCTATGCTTTATAATAATACTATTTCGGCAAAGGAAAAGAAAGAAAGAGCAATAGAAGCTATTAAGCAAGTGGGTTTGGAATCGCGTATGGATCATATGCCCAACCAACTATCGGGCGGACAACAACAACGAGTTGCTATTGCACGTGCTATAGTTAACGACCCTGTAATTCTTCTCGCTGATGAAGCAACGGGTAATTTAGATACACGTACTTCTTATGAGATAATGAGCTTATTTCAGAAATTAAATGAAGAGGGGAAAACAATAGCATTTGTTACTCACGAAACAGATATTTCTATTTTTACTAAGCGAATTATTCAACTTAGAGATGGTAATATTATTAAAAACGAACCAATAGAAACTCGTTCGGCTAAAGCAGCTTTAGATAGTTTGCCTCAGCAAGAAGACTATTGAGATGATGGTGATAAATAAAAAATAATTGCGTAAAACGCCCTTCAAATGAATATATTTAATTTAATACAAATAGCAATAGAAGCTTTGTTGAGAAATAAAACAAGAGCTTTACTTACTATGTTGGGGATAATAATAGGTATTGCTTCGGTAATTGCGATGGTAAGTTTAGGACAAAGTTCTCAAATGAGTATCAATAATCAGATTTCAACTATGGGAACTAATCTTATAATGGTTATGCGTGAGAGCCAAAGACAAGGAGGTGTAAATATTGGTTCGGGTAATGTTCAGACTTTGAAGAGCGAAGATGCCGATGCAATAATTAAAGATGCAAAGTATGTGTCTATGGTGTCGCCATTGGTTAGTGCAAGCGGACAGTTAGTTAATGGCTCTAATAACTGGCCAAGCCAATTGCAGGGAGGTAATGAACATTTACTGGCTATACGAAAGCTTGAAATTGCAGAAGGCACTAATATTACGGCTAATGATGTTCGTACTTATGCTAAAGTTTGTATCGTAGGACAAACAGTTGTAGACAATCTGTTTCCTAATGGAGAAAACCCGATAGGACAAACTATTCGCTACAATAAAACACCTTTTAAGATTATAGGTGTGCTTGCCTCTAAGGGACAAAATCAGATGGGGCAAGACCAAGATGATATTGTAATAACTCCGTATACTACAGTTCAGAAACGAGTGTTAGCTATAAATTATATTCATATGATTTATGCTTCAGCCGCATCCGAGAATGTTGTAACTGCTGCAAGTGAAGAAATAGAGGGAATATTAAGAACGCAACATAAAATACGCGAAGGACAAGACGATGACTTCCGTGTGCGCACTCAGCAAGAGATGCTTGATATGATGAGTTCTATTACGGGTTTTCTTACGGTGTTGTTGGCAGCTATAGCCTCTATCTCGTTGGTTGTTGGCGGTATAGGTATTATGAATATAATGTATGTTACGGTTACAGAGCGTACTAAAGAAATAGGTTTGCGTATGTCTATTGGAGCTCATACTAAAGATATATTGTTGCAGTTTTTATGCGAAAGTACAATTCTTAGTCTGATAGGTGGTATTATAGGAATATTATTAGGTTTGGCACTGTCTTACGGAATATCAATGGCTCTTAACTGGCCTTTTGCCTTAAGTATTCCTGCGGTAGTATTGTCGTTTTTAGTGTGTGCAGCAACAGGAATATTCTTTGGTTGGTATCCTGCTAAAAAGGCATCGGCTTTAGATCCTATAAATGCATTGAGATACGAATAAACATACAGATTAATAAAATTATTATGATTAAATCTCCATTGAACTATAAAACAGCAGCCTTGCTTTCTCTTGGTATTTGTTTGTTGATAAATATACTATTTATCATTATGTTTTTATATGGAAAAGATTCTGTGGTGCCTCCCGATGGAGAACGAATACGTCCGAATTTTAATCTTCATATTACATTTATATACGCTCTGTTTAATTTTATTACAGCATTTACTATATATATGGTAAACTTCTATTTGCTAAACAAAAAATATTTATCAAAAAGAAATTGGTTAATCATAGTTCCTGCGGTAATCATAGTTACGGTTATCATAAGTCTACTGTTTTCTTATTTATCTATATCTATAGAAGATAGACCATTTCACGCACGTGTGTATTGGGGTGCTTTATTTCGAGATTTGTTTATCGCAACAGTTGTAACTCTATCTTCTCAACTGTTGTATGTATCTCATAAACAACAACAAACTCTTATTGAAAATGAAACTCTGCTTGTAGAGAATATACGTTCGCGCTTTCAAGCATTAAAAAGTCAAGTAGATCCTCACTTCCTTTTTAATTCGCTAAATACATTAAATTCTCTTATCGCTATAGATAAAGATAAAGCACAAGAATACGTACAACAATTATCAAATGTATTTAGGTATACATTACAAACTAAAGAAAAAATAACTCTCGAAGAAGAACTCAAATTTAATTATTCGTATTGTCATCTTATGCAGATAAGGTATGGCGATAATCTTAAGTTTGTTTACGATATAGATGAAAAGTTTTATGCTTATTCCATAATTCCTCTTACTATTCAGGCTTTAGTCGAAAATGCAATAAAACATAATGTAGTAAGCAATAAACAACCACTTACGATAAAAATAATAACTAAGTCTGATGGACTCCTTTCGGTATCGAATCGCATTCAACCTAAAAAAGAATTAGAAAGAGGAGAGGGTATAGGACTTGTAAATCTTAGAGAAAGATATAAGCTTATGTATAAGTCGGAAATAGAGGTTAATAATACGGAAGAAGAGTTTGAGGTTGTGGTTCCTTTATTAATTGATTAAAAGAAATGAGAACTCTAATAATAGAAGATGAAATAGTAGCAGCAGATGCATTGAAAAGTCTGATTAAAGAAATTAATCCTTTAGTTGAAATTATAGAAACTCTACAAACTATAGATGAGAGTGTAGAATGGTTTCAACATAATGCTATGCCAGAGCTTGTGTTTATGGATATTCATCTTGCAGATGGGTCGGCATTTTCGATATTCGACGAAATAGAAATAACTTGTCCTATTATATTTGTTACTGCTTACGACGAGTATGCTCTTAAAGCATTTGAAGTAAATAGTATAGATTATCTACTAAAACCTATAGCTAAAAAAGACTTGGAGAGAGCTTTCTCGAAATTAGAAAATTTATCGTCATATTCTGATTACAATGACGATAATAAGCTTCTGAAAAAACTTATCTTAGAAATCAAACAAGAGAAAAATAAACAAAGAACATTTTTTCTTGTTCCTGAAAAAGACAAACTGATACCTCTTCTCGTAAATAATATTGCTTGCATATATATCGACAACAAAATGATAAAAGCTCAAACCTTTGATGGTACAAAATATTATATGGATTCTAACTTAGACGAACTTATGATACAATTAAATCCAGAACTGTTTTATAGAGCAAATCGCCAGTTTATTGTAGCCAAAAAGGCAATAAAAGATATTACTCTATGGTTTGGAAATAAGCTTGTAGTAAACCTTTCGGTTGATGTTCCGGAAAGAATAATAGTAAGTAAAGCTCGAGCAGGAGAATTTAAGCGTTGGTTTGTGCAATAATTTTTTCGTTTCTTGATAATTTGTTGTTACATTTGTAGCTTATATTATATTTTATAACAAATAACTAACGGCTAACTAATAAATAATAACAAACGAGCAAATGATTTGGAACGAGAAAATGGAGTGTATGGGTCGCGAGGAAATGCGACAACTTCAAAGTGAACGTCTAAAAGAAACTGTTGAAAAGGTATATTACAATTGTGAACCTTACCGTAAAAGAATGCAGGAAAAAGGTGTAACTCCTGATGATATTAATAGTATAGATGATATTGTAAAACTGCCTTTTACATCAAAGAAAGATCTTAGAGATTACTATCCTTTTGGACTTTTGAGTACTCCAATGTCTGAAATTGTTCGTTTACACGCTTCTTCGGGTACTACAGGTAAACCTATTGTAGTTGGCTATACTCGTGGCGACCTTAAAATATGGGACGAAGTTGGTGCTCGTTGTTTTACTGCTTATGGATTAGGAAAACAAGATGTAATTCAGGTTTCTTATGGTTACGGATTATTTACCGGAGGGCTTGGAGCTCACGGTGCAGTAGAAACTATAGGTGGTACTGTTATTCCTATGTCGAGTGGAAATACAGAAAAACAAATAATGCTTATGCGCGATTTTGGGGCTGTAGGTTTAGCTTGTACTCCTTCTTATGCTCTTTATTTAGCTGATGCAATGCGCGATTCAAATATATCTCGAGATGAGTTCAAACTTAAAATAGGGGTATTTGGAGCAGAGCCTTGGACTGAAGAGATGCGTAAAGAACTTGAATCTAAATTAGGAATTAAAGCTTATGATATTTATGGATTAACAGAAATAATTGGTCCGGGTGTAGCACACGAATGTGAATGTCAAAACGGAACACATATCTGTGAAGACCATTTCTTCCCTGAAATAATAGATCCTGAAACCGGAGAGCCAATGCCTCCTGGAGAATATGGTGAGTTAGTATTCTCTACAATCACAAAAGAAGGTATGCCGTTACTTAGATTCAGAACACGAGACTTAACACGCCTTGTATATGATAAGTGTAAGTGTGGACGAACTTCAGTGCGTATGGATCGTATTTTAGGACGTTCTGATGATATGCTTATTATTAGAGGAGTAAACGTATTCCCATCGCAAGTTGAATCTGTTATCTGTGAGATGCCCGAACTTGAGCCTCATTACTTTATAAACGTTGATAGAGTGAATAACTTAGATACTTTTGAGATATTAGTAGAGGTAAAAGATGAATTTTATTCAGACGAAATGACTAAGATGATAAGTCTTAGAAAAAATATAATTCACAGATTACAAAGTGTTATTGGTATTTCACCTGATGTTAAATTGGTAGAGCCTCGAAGCATAGAACGCAGTCAGGGTAAAGCAAAGAGAGTAAATGATAAACGTAAACTTAAATAAATACAGCTATGTTAATAACACAATTATCAATATTCTTAGAGAATAAAAAAGGACGATTTACCGAAGTAGCAAAGATATTAGGAGATGCTAATATTAATATGATTGCTTTTACTGTAGCCGAAAACTCTGATTTTGGTATTTTACGTCTTATAGTATCAGAACCTGAAAAAGCGAAACAAGTATTAAAAGAGTATCGTTATGCTGTAAGTACAACCGATGTTGTTTGCGTACAATGCCCTAATGTTCCGGGTTCGTTAGCTAAGATAATGAATCATATTACAGAAGCAGGTATATTTGTAGAATATATGTATGCGTTCTCAACAGGAGAGGAGGCTTTAATCATTGTTCGCCCAGATAATGTAGAACTTACAACAAAGGTTTTAACAGACAATAATATAGGGTTGCTTAGTGCCGATAAATTGGTTAAGTAAATTGTTAAATAGCTAAGCCATTCGCTCGCCGTACGGCTAACTTTTATCTTTTAGTTTTTAACTTGTGCGAAGCACCAGTTCTTAGTTTTTCACTCTTAGTTCTTAGTTCAGAAAAAAAAGCTTCACTTAGGGTCGCCTCTCTTAGTAGAGACCCCTCGTGTCTCTACTAAGAGAGGCGATGCCTCTCTACTAAGAACGATGGGGTGTCTTAAGTATAAAGACGAGACCGTTCTACTAAGAGCGACATCGGGTATCTACTAAGAACCAGCTCGCCTATCTACTAACAAAGACGAGGGGTATCTACTAAGAGCGACAAGGGGTATCTAATAACAAGCAACTCACCTCTCTGCTAAGAGCGAAAAGGGAGTTCAACAGAGAGCAGCGAAGTGCTTCGCAAGAGAGATAGAGCCGTCCATTTGTTCAGTCGCTCAATTTTACGTTCCTCTCCGAGAGTTAAGAGATTACATATAGTTGCCTATTGAGGGTAGTTTACTAACTATCTTACCTCTTCTATTAAATGACGCAAAGGGGTGATAATATCAAAATAATAGAGAAAATAGAAGTTTTGTAAAAATAAGTAAGCCGAGAAAATGTCGAGAATTTGAGTGAAATAGAAAAAAGGAACGATAAAGCTTTAGCTTAATAGCTACTTTTATTTACAGCAATAATATATTTTCTACTTTTTAATAAATTTACCTCTATATATTTGTTGTCCTTTATCGTATAAGGTTAGTCCATATGCGCCAGAAGGTAAGTCTACGACATCAATTTCATTCTCTACATTTCCTTTTTTTACTACAGAGCCATTCATATCTACTATGCTATAGAGGCAATTGTTTTTATTGCCCTCTATTTGTATATAAGAATCAACATAGGTTGGAGAAAGAGAGATATTACTTTCTTTTATATTGATTATAGCTACACCAAAGCCACTATAGTGATAACATTTATTTTCAACCCCAAACAAAACTCCATTCATCTCTGTGTAATATGGATTTTCATATATCAGTTCTCCGTTAACATAAAAACAGGATAATATTGGAAATTCTCTTCCGTCAATAATTTGGAGTGCCGCAGGAAAGAATAAACTATAATTACTACCAATCCCTTCTATCCAGTATTCTATAGGACGATCAAAATTCCAATAATCATCTTCAGGCACCCAACGATTCTCCTTAAAACAAATCCTTTTTCTCAAAGAACCCTGTATCTCTACGCTGTCAATCTTAGTAACGAATAACTCCCTGTCTGGGACACCATCAATCCCCATTACTTCAGGCATCTTGTCTCCAACTTTCAGATCAAAATCTGCCAATAAATGCTCTCTGTCTTTCCTATCGTTATATAAATCATCACTGTAAATTGTATATATCTTCTGGTTTATAGTATCTTCCCTTACTGCCGCAAAATATTCATAGCTGTAATAATCGCCTACGGTATTAGTTTGTTTATCGTAAGAAGCGTACTCGTAATAAACCTTTGTGTATCTCTTGTTGTTGATAATAGTATCTCCATCGAAAGAAAATCTCATATCAAGAACATACATTTGTGCGTTTTCGCGAGGCAAGAAATGTTTTAACTGTCCATTAGCATTGAATACATAAAACAATGCAAGTAATAAGAGTATGTGTTTTGTTTTCATAACTGTAATGTTTTAAATTGTTTAGAAAAAAGAACTGATATAATTTATTATTTTCCTCAACGTTTCACATTTTATTAAAACTCTCTAAGGTTTCATTTGCAAATTAAAGCATTTAATTTATATGATACAAATAAAAGTTAATAAATGTGTCAGGTTTTTCTAATTATTGTTGTCTGCTAAAACATTTCAGTTATTACAAAATTGGGGCTGCCAACCACTCTGATTAAGAGTTCTGACTTGTGGTTTTGTTGTATTTTACTGAACTAAATACTTATCTGCATATTGTTGAAGTTCATTTTTGTATTGTTCACCAATGGGGATATTTAAGTCTTTATCTAAGCAAACACGCCCCTTAGATAAGGTTTTAATTTCTTGTAAGTTAATTATATAAGAGCGGTGTATACGTAAAAATAAATCAGAAGGTAAGAGTTCTTCAATAGCTTTCATACTTAATAAAGTCATAACAGCTTTGTCGTTTTTTCGATATATTTTTATGTATTCACTTTGAGCCTCTATGTATATAATATCTTTGATAAAGACTTTTATCATTTTATAATCAGCCTTTACGAATATAAATTCTATTTGTGGAGTAGATGTAGTTTCTTTATTAATGAGATTAAATTGAAATAAGGCTTTGTTTGCCGATTTCAAAAACTCTTCATAGCTAAAAGGTTTAAGTAGATAATCTAACGCATCTACTCTGTATCCGTCTAACGCAAACTCCGAGTAAGCCGTAGTAAAGATAATGATAGGTTTCTTTTTTAGCGACTTCACAATATCTATTCCTGAAATATCGGGCATATTTATGTCTATAAAAATTAAATCTATCTTTTCGGTTGAAAGAAACTCAAGAGTATCAATACCATTGTTAAATCCTTTTGCTAATTCAAGAAAAGGAGTTTTCTCTATATACTTGCTTATTTGTAGTAAAGCAAGAGGCTCGTCGTCTATAGCTATGCAGCACATCATTATTGTATTGGTATTATTAGATTTACTATATATTCGTTTTCTTTTTCCTTAAAAAACAATGAATATCTGTCATTATACAACAAAGATAGTCGTTTTGAAATATTTTCTAATCCTACACCAACAGTTTTGTCTTCGCTGTTGTGGAAATAACTATTTTCGACAGAGAATAATAATTTATTACTTTCTATTTCTATTTTTATGTTTATAAAAGAGTTGTGGCAATAGCTTACTCCGTGTTTAAATGCGTTCTCTATAAAAGATAAAAAGAGTAGAGGAGGAAGGCTGATAGCTGGTAGTTCAGGAGGTAACGAAAAAGTAAGCAGTAGTTTATTGGTATATCTTATTCTCATTAACTCTATGTAATTTTGAAGAAACTCTATTTCTTTGCTCAAAGGCACTGTTGCACTATTGGCATCGTATAGCACATAGCGCATCATTTTAGAAAGATCGATTACCGTATCTTTAGCTTTTTCTTGGTCTATGTCAATAAGAGCGTGAATGTTGTTTAGAGTATTCATAAAGAAGTGTGGGTTTATTTGAGCTTTTAAGTAGTTAAGCTCAGTTTCTAATGAATATTTTTCTAAATCTCTGAATTGTTTTTCGTCTCTCATTGATTTGAATAATAACTTAATAGTAGCGTTTACAGCTACTATTAAAAGAATCATTATCCAATTGTTTCTGCCGAAATGAAACAATGGAGGTGTGTGTCGTTTTATTTCTGTTGGAGGTCTGTTGTGATCTATTCTTATTGGTGGCAAATCTATGCCATTACGTTCTATAGCCTCTCTTTTTTCTATATTTCTTCTGTCTAAATTTTCTCTTCTATCTTTATTTCTTTCTTTTTCTACGTTTTTCATATCGAAAGGAGTAAAAGTAAAGCTTATAAGAAGTATAACTAAAACGACAGATGAATAAATCCAAATGTTTTTCTTAAATAGAAGAAAGGGTAGTAGTATGTAGTTGTTTACAATAAAAAATATAAAAAAAGGAATTGTTATTAACCAAGAGTGAAGCACAAGTTCCCATCTTATAACTCCATTTTCTTTGAAGTATAAGATGGGAGTAATCAATATTATAAGCCATAATATTATATATATTAGACTCTCTGATATGTTCTGTTTATTTATTCTTTTTCTCCACATAATTTAATTACCAACGTCCACCGCCCGGACCTCCACCTGGACCTCCACCGCTTGAGCTACCTACTGTAGTAACTATTGAGGAAGTTGTAAAGGTAGCAGCGGTAGAAGTTCCTTTTGTGTAATTAGCATCGGTATACCAACCGTGATAATCAGTGCCTCCGCTAATTGAGCCTCCGGTATATATGGAGTAAGTTGTATTTTTTTGTAGTTCAGGACAGCTAAACAACAGTGTTGTTTGGTTGTATGTGCGTGGCGCCTTGAAAGTAAGAACTTCTACACCAGAAGAAGATTCTATATGTATAGTTTGCAATGCTGATGATAAGGAGTATATCAAGCAGTATTGAGTACAAGCACTACTTGTAGGTGTGCTTGTTGCTCCACCTAAACCAAGGATATATCCACCTGTGATTGTAAATTTGTTTTGATCGCAGTCGAACCCTTCTTCGGGAGTATTTGTTCCACTTGTAATAATTCTGCCTCCTGTTATAGTTATAGTTCCATTTGAGTCTATTCCGTCATTGTTCGAACTATAGCAATAAACATCACCACCAGTAAACTCTATGTGCTTTGAAGCATTAATACAATCATCATAAGCTTCAATTTCTATACTGCCACCATTTATATATAATTGAGCTTTACTTTCTAATCCTTCAGCTCCTTTACCTTTGGTAGTTATGGCTATGTTACCATCATTTATTACTATGTTTTTATCACATTTAATGCCTTTAGCCGATGATGAATTGCTACTATAGGTGTATTGTCCTCCAGTGGTTTTTATGGTAACATCACCATCGTTCATAGTCAAAAGACCATCTACATTAATACCTTTACCTCCAGTTCCTGAGCTCGTAATATTTATGGTTCCTCCATCTATCACAAGGTTTCCATCGCATTTAATACCAGCGCACGACGAAATGTCGGCATCGGCAGAATCATAGAAGGCGTTTCCTGAAGTAGAAATCTGAATATTACCATTAATGATATTTATATCACTTCCGCTTTTTAATCCCTTAGAAGCATTCCCTTTTACTTCAATATTAATGGAACAAAAACTGCTATTTATTGTTGATAACATTTGAGTATCAAAAACGGCGTTTTGTGTTTTAGGATAAAAAATACCAGTTGGTTCATCTGGGTCTACTTCAGGGCCTTCATTGTTATTGTTTTCTTCGTTATCTTCATTTTCTTCGTTATTATTGTTGTCAATTACAACATTTTCATCAATAGTAATATAAGAGTAGCTTTTTAAGCCGTGAGCTTTAACTCCTGTAGTTGTAATGGAAATTTCACCTCCGTTAATTTCAATATAACCCTCTTCGCAATCAAGACCTTCGCCTATAGAAGAAGTTTTTATAACGCCTCCATCTATCTTTATATATTCATTAACGTGTATAGCATCGCTTGCGGCTTCGGTTATGTTAATGTTTCCAGAATGTATATGCAGATAATCATCAATGCATATAGCGTGTTTGTTTTTCCCTGCAATTTCTAAGCTTCCATTGCCATAAACATTAATTTGTCCCTCGCTAAATAACGTTGCTTTCATATCTTCGCCCGAAGTGTAATTGTATGTTATGCCATCGGTAAGCTTATTTATAGTACCCTCATTTAATACAACAGTAAGTTTTTTAGAACATTGATTGTTTATTGCAGCACCATTAGGATTGGTTATTTCTACATTGTTAAATATTAGTGTGTACTTATAGTTTCCGTATAATTTAAACGACCCATCGCTTGTGTTTCCTGATAGAATATAAGAAATGTTATCAGATATGTTTGATTGAACAGTTACGTGTCCGCCGTTGTTTGTTATGGAAATATCACTGTCGATAAAAGGATTTGTAATTGCAACTTCATCTTCCGAAAAGTGTATAGCAATGCATTCTTCGTATACTATTTCATCATCGTAATCGTTGTCGTCATCATTGGTAGAACTTTCAATAACATCGACATCGTTGTTTGTGATATTGTCCACATCGTTACTGCAGGAAAGAAGTAACCATAAAGCAGATAGTAGAAATAATTTTGTTTTCATCGGGTATTAATTTTTTTCACTGCAAGTATAGGTGAATTTAGCAGAATTAAAAAATATTTTCAACGAAAGTGGGTGTTTTCTCAGTGAATGAGTATTTGTATTAGTATGTAAGCCACTTCTCTATGGCATTTTTTATTGAAGTTAATCCAAATAAATTAGGATTAATGTTGCTTTTGTCTAAGAAAAATAGCTGCTCTACGTCATCGTTAGCTTTCATAGTTGCGAAATCGGTTATCTTACACTTGAAAAACATATCGAGAGTATGCACTTCAAGTCCTGAGTAGCAGTATATATTAGGTAATGAAAATAGATATTCGGTTTTATCTACAATAAGGTTAGTTTCTTCACGTATTTCTCTTATTATTGCTTCTTCGGCTGTTTCGTAAAGATCAACAAATCCACCGGGTAAATCAAGAGTTCCTTTTGCTGGGTCTTTAGCTCTTTTAGCAACAAGAAGTCTATCGTTGTTATCTGTTATAAATGCAGCCGTAGAGGCGGCTGTGTTAAAGTAATAAGTAAAATCACAATCAACACACCGTTTAGATTTGAAATCGTTTTCAATAAATCGAATCGAACCACACTTAGGGCAATATTTAAATAAAGAATGATTGATAGCTGATAATTAATAAATGTGTAAAAAATAATAATGAATAATTATAATTATAAGCTGTGCACTAAAAGTGTCAACTCTAATTATTAATTATTCATTATTAATAAATTATTTATTCTTCGTTTGCTAATGCAGGGTCAATAATTATACGTCCGCAGTGTTCACAAACTATAATTTTTTTACGAAGTTTAATGTCTAATTGTTTTTGAGGTGGAATTTTATTGAAACAACCACCACAAGCATCACGTTGAATGTAAACAACGGCCAGTCCGTTTTTCGCACTTTTGCGAATACGTTTGAATGCTTGAAGTAAACGAGGTTCAATTGAAGTTTCTAATTTTTTAGCTTCTTCTCTCGCTTGTTCTTCTTGGATTTTAGTTTCAGAGATGATTTCGTTAAGTTCTTCTTTTTTAGATTTCAAATCTTCTTTTCTTTCTTCGAAAAGATGTTTGCTTTTTTCTATCTCTTGAGCTAAAGTTTGAGCATCATTAGTAAATTCTCTAATCTTCTTTTCAGCCAATTCAACTTCTAAACCTTGAAATTCAATTTCTTTAGATAAGCTATCAAACTCGCGATTGTTACGAACATTGTCTAACTGTGATTGATATTTATTAATCAAAGATGTAGAATCCGTGATTTTGATGCGTTGCTGTCCTATAGCCGTTTCTAAATCTTGAGAGTCTAAGATGTAATTTTCGATACGAGTAGCTAACCCTGCAACCTCATCTTCAAGGTCTTGAACCTCGAAAGGAAGTTCGCCTCTAAGAGTTTTTATTCTGTCTACTTCAGATAGAATAACTTGAAGTTGGTATAGATTGGCAAGCCTTTGTTCTACCGATAACTCTTTGTCTTTTACTTCTTCTTTAGGAGCGGCAGCTTTGCTTCCAGCAACAGTTTTCTTAGTTGTTGCTTTTTTTTCTTTTTGTACTCCTTCTTGTTCTTTTTTAGCCATATTATACTATATATAATTTACTGGATTTGTATTAACATTAGAAAAATGAATGGCAAAGTTAGGTATTTTTTTTGAGATAATATCAAAAAATATTTCTTTTGTATGCTGCTCTGTCTCATAATGACCCAATACGGCTAAAAGTATATTGTTTTCTACATTGTAATAGTCGTTATACTTAGCTTCGCCAGTTAAAAAAACATCGGCACCATAAGCTATGGCGTCTTTAATAAGGAATGCTCCGCTTCCTCCGCATATAGCAACCTCTCTTATAGTTTTTCCTGTTAGTTGAGAATGTTTAATACAGTCTAATTGAAAAATAGATTTCATTCTTTGTAAAAACTCTTCTTCATTTTCTTCTATCAATAACTCTCCAACAACACCAGAGCCAACTCTCTGCCAATCGTTGTCGATTGGATAGAAGTCGTAAGCAGGTTCTTCATAAGGGTGTATTGCTAATAAAGCTCTGGTTACAGACTCCTTATTATATATAGGAAGTACTAATTCTATTCTGGTCTCTTCTTCTATGTGTAATTCATTAATTTCTCCAACAAAAGGATTTGCATTTTCTTCTGCCTTAAAAGTTCCTTGCCCCGATACATTAAAACTACAAGAATTATAATTTCCTATATGTCCTGCCCCTGCATTAAATAGTGTATTTCTTACAGTGTTTGCATATTCAGAAGGAACAAAAGTAACAAGCTTAAGAAGATTGTTGTTTTGAGGCTTTAATACTCTAACATTTTGCAAGCCTATCTTTTCTGCAAGATAGAAATTTACACCACCCCAAGCATTATCTAAATTTGTATGTGCTGAATAAATTACTATGTCGTGCTTACAGGCCTTCATTATACAACGTTCGATATAAGTTTTGCCAGTAAGTTTTTTTATAGGGTGAAAGAGTAGGGGGTGATGAGATATTATGAGGTTGCATTCAAGTTCTATTGCTTCATCAATAACGTCTTCTGTTACATCAAGGCAAACTAAAACTCCTCTTGTTTTCTGAGAAACATCTCCAACCTGAACACCTGAATTATCAAAGTCGTCTTGTAGTGCAATAGGGGCAAACTCTTCGATTGCCCCTATTATTTGTGCTATTTTCATGGTTTATGTAGAAAAGAAAAATTATACATTAAAATAAACTCCAAGAAACTGTTAGCCCAGCCATAATGATTGCAACCATACTCATAAGCTTAATAAGTATATTCAAACTCGGACCTGATGTATCTTTAAATGGATCTCCAACAGTATCTCCTACAACTGTAGCTTTATGACAATCAGAGCCTTTTCCGCCGTGATTACCTTCTTCTACGTATTTCTTTGCATTATCCCAAGCACCACCAGAGTTAGCCATAAAGATAGCTAATACGAAACCGGTGCTTAAACCTCCTACTAATAATCCCATTACGCCAGTAACACCAAATATTAATCCTGTAATTATAGGTGCTGCAATAGCTAAAACCGAAGGTATTATCATTTCTCTTTGAGCTCCTTTAGTTGATATTTCAACACAACGAGCATAGTCGGGTTCAGCTTTACCTTCTAAAATGCCTTTTATTGTGCAGAATTGGCGACGAACTTCTTCTACCATACTGGCAGCTGCTCTACCAACGGCATTCATTGTTAGTCCGCAAAATAAGAAAGCCATCATAGAACCAATAAACATACCTACCAACACTTTAGGATTCATAAGAGTTACTTCGTAATATTCCATAAAGTCGGTGAAACTTGCGGCGTGTATTGCTTCTCCGCTAAGAGAAAGTTGATCGGTAACTTTAACCATACCATCAGCAGCTCTGTCGGCAAGTCTTATTAAACCTATTTTAATTTCTTCGATGTAAGAAGCTAATAATGCTAAACCTGTTAGTGCAGCCGAACCAATAGCAAAACCTTTACCTGTTGCAGCAGTTGTATTGCCAAGAGCATCAAGAGCATCGGTTTTCTTGCGAACTTCTTTCCCTAATCCAGCCATCTCGGCATTACCTCCAGCATTGTCGGCTATAGGTCCGTAAGCATCAGTAGCCAAAGTAAAGCCTAAAGTAGAAAGCATACCAACGGCTGCAATACCTATGCCATAAAGCCCCATACCTACGTTTGCAAAGTCAAATCCAGAAGCAAATAAGAAAGAAGCTATAACGCCAATAACAACTGCAAGAACTGGAATGGCTGTAGATATCATACCAACACCTAAGCCTGATATAATTACAGTAGCAGCACCTGTAAGTCCTGCTTCTGAAACTTTTTGAGTAGGTTTGTATGTGTGAGAAGTATAATATTCAGTAGATTGTCCGATAACAATACCTACTAATAAACCAACAACAACCGAACAAGAAATCCAAGCCCAGTTTTCGATTTTTAGTATATACATAATTCCGAATGTGGCAACAACTACAAGAGCCGAACTTAAATTTGTTCCGAAAGAAAGAGAGCTAAGTAAGTTTTTCATAGTAGCATTCTCTTTTGTTTTAACGGAGAATATACCTATTACCGATAGTATAATGCCAACGGCGGCTATTAACATAGGAGCCATCACTGATTTTATTTGCATCTCTTCGTTTCCTATAAAAGCAGCAGCACCAAGTGCAGCAGTAGCAAGTATAGAACCACAATAAGATTCATAAAGGTCGGCACCCATACCTGCAACATCTCCTACATTGTCTCCCACATTGTCGGCAATAGTAGCAGGGTTGCGAGGGTCATCTTCAGGAATTCCAGCTTCAACTTTACCAACAAGGTCGGCGCCTACATCGGCTGCTTTGGTATAAATACCTCCGCCTACACGAGCAAAAAGAGCTTGAGTGGAAGCTCCCATTCCGAAAGTAAGCATAGTAGTGGTAATTATTGTCATTTTACTAACAGAAGCAGGAAGTACACAGCTTAGTATGATATACCAAAGAGAAATGTCTAATAAAGCAAGTCCAACAACAACTAACCCCATAACTGCTCCCGAACGGAAAGCAACTTGCAAACCACTGTTTAGAGATTTTTTTGCAGCATTAGCTGTTCTTCCAGAGGCATAAGTTGCAGTCTTCATTCCTAAGAACCCAGCAAGCCCAGAGAAGAAACCTCCTGTTACGAATGCTATAGGAACCCAAGGGTTTTGTAATCCAAAGTACGACATTACTCCGAATACAATCATAAGAACAACAAATACAATGCTAACTATTTTGTATTGCTGTTTAAGATACGACATTGCACCAACTCTAACGTGTTGAGCTATTTTTTTCATCAAATCAGTGCCTTCATCTTGTTTCATCATCCATTTGAAAAAGTAGAAAGCGAATCCTAATGCAATTAAGGAAGCAACAGGAACTATCCAGAAGATAGGGGTAATAGTACTCATAATTATTGTTATTTAGATTTCATTACAAAAGTAATAATAAAATAAGAAATATAGCTTTTTGCTTAATAAATAATTATACTTACATTTGTGCTATAAAGATAAAGAATTAAAGATATGGATTTAGTAAAACGTTTTCTTAAATATGTATCTTACGATACACAATCGAGTGTAGATTCAGATACAACACCGAGTACAAAAAAACAGTTTGCATTGGCAGAAGCCCTAAAAGAAGAAATGGAAGCTATGGGATTAATAGACATTTCTTTAGATGAACACGCTTATTTAATGGCTACCTTGCCTGCAAATACAGATGAAAATATTCCGACTATAGGGTTTATAGCACACTTAGACACAAGTCCTGATATGTCGGGAGCAAGTGTTAATCCTCGTATTGTGGAAAACTACAACGGAGGTGATATTGTTCTTAACAAAGCACAAAATATAATTCTTTCGCCAACTATGTTTCCAGAGCTGTTGAATCATACAGGCGAAGACCTTATAGTAACAGACGGTACAACTCTTTTGGGAGCCGACGATAAAGCAGGTATAGCAGAGATAATGACAGCAATAAAATATCTCATCGATCACCCCGAAATTAAACACGGTAAAGTATGTATCGCTTTTAACCCAGATGAAGAAATAGGAATGGGAGCATCTTTGTTTGATGTCGAAAAGTTTGGTTGTGAGTGGGCTTATACCGTAGACGGAGGAGAAGTGGGAGAGTTAGAGTTTGAAAACTTTAATGCAGCATCTGCAACCATACATATTCAAGGCTTGAACGTACACCCTGGTTATGCCAAAAACAAAATGATAAATGCTTTAGAAGTAGCAGTGCAATTCACACAAATGCTTCCACCTCAACAACGCCCCGAACATACAGAGGGTTATGAAGGCTTTTTCCATCTAACTGCAATTACTGGCTCGCCCGAAAAGGCAACAGCCTCATATATTATTCGCGATCACGATGGAGAAAAGTTAGAAAAGCGTATCAAATTACTTGAAGATATTACGGAGTATATAAATAAGGTATATCCTGAAGGAACCGTTAAGTTAGAGATAAAAAGGCAATATCGTAATATGAGAGAAATAGTAGAGCCTAAAAAATACATCGTAGACTTGGCAGAAAAAGCAATGCAAGAAGTAGACGTAGTTCCTGTAATACGCCCAATAAGAGGGGGAACCGATGGAGCTCAGTTGTCGTTCAAAGGATTACCTTGCCCTAATCTCTTTGCAGGAGGAATTAACTTCCACGGAAAATACGAGTTCGTACCTATCCAATCAATGGAAAAAGCAGTTAAAGTTATAGTTAAAATAATCGAATTAAACACACAAACAAAATGAAAACAACACCTTTTACCGAGATACATAAAAATCTTGGAGCTAAAATGCACGAGTTTGCAGGCTACGATATGCCTATCGAATACTCAGGCATTATTGATGAACACTTTACAGTATTAAATGGAGTAGGAGTTTTTGACGTTTCTCATATGGGAGAGTTTTGGGTTAAGGGACCTAAAGCACAAGCATTTGTACAAAAGATGACATCTAACGATATTTCAAAAATACCTGTAGGTAAAGCACAATATACTTGTTTCCCTAATGCCGAAGGTGGTATAGTAGACGACCTGATTGTGTATCGCTACGAAGAAGATAAATATCTATTGGTTGTTAATGCTTCTAACATAGAGAAAGACTGGAATTGGTGTGTAAAAAACAATACCGAAGGAGCCGATTTAGAAAACTCATCAGATAATATGGCTCAGTTGGCTGTTCAAGGACCTAAAGCCATTAACGTATTGCAAAAACTTACCGATGTAGACTTATCGTCAATTCCTTACTATGCCTTCGTTACTGGAGCGATAGCAGGAGTTGATAATGTTATAATTTCAAACACAGGCTATACAGGAGCAGGAGGATTCGAACTATATTTCTATCCCGACAAAGCTATTGATATTTGGAATGCAGTATTTGAAGCTGGTGCCGAATTCGGAATCAAACCTATTGGCTTGGGAGCTCGCGACACATTACGTTTAGAAGCTGGCTTCCCTCTTTATGGTAACGAAATGGACGATACCACATCTCCTCTTCAGGCTGGATTGGCTTGGATAACTAAGTTTGTAGACGGAAATGATTTTATTGCTCGTCCAATCTTAGAGGCTGAAAAAGCAGCTGGAGTAACTCGTCGTTTAGTTGGTTTTGAAATGATAGGTAAAGGTATTGCCCGTCACGGTTACGAAATAGTAAACAAAGAAGGCGAAGTTATTGGAAACGTAACCTCAGGTACTATTGCTCCAACTTCTAAAAAAGGAGTGGGCTTGGGTTATGTTAAACCTGAATATATAGCTATTGATACTCCTATATTTATAAGAATAAGAAATAAAGATATAGAAGCAAAAGTGGTAAAACCACCTTTCAGAGTAAAGCAATAAATACACTAAAGTATAGGTTAAAAGATAAGGACTAAAGGTTGCTGCGAGGCGGCAAAATGCAAAGCTTCACTTAGGGTCGTCTCTCTACTAAGAGACCCCTTCTCTCTCTTAGTAGATAGGCGAGGTCTCTCTTAGTAGAAAGACGGGGTGTCTTAAGTATAAAGGCGGGGCGGTTCTATAAAGAGCGGCATCGGGTCTCTACTAAGAAGCACCTCGTCTATCTAGTAAGAGCGGCGAGGGGTATCTAGTAACAACGACAGGGGTGTTCTTATAATAAAGGCAAGATAGTTTGAATAACTTCCTTGCCTTTATTATATTGTATTGGTAACACTATTAAAAATAGCGGCTATTTTGCTATTATACAGTGTGTTGTAGAATTGTTATCTGCTTTATTCTACATTTATAATTTCAATACACTTCTCTAAAACTTCATCTACTCCATTTTTGATTCCTTTTACTGTAGGTTTCACTTCTATATCTGGTACTATGCCGATTTGTTGAGTTTCTCCTCCATTGGGATAATAAACTCCTATACCTGTTATTTGAGTTCTTATGTTTCCTGGTAAAACAATAGACGAAACATTACCATCAGCACCTGCTGTTGTAGAGCCTACAACTATTGCATTAGGGTGAACTTTATATGCCATAGCGTGAAACTCTGCTGAACTTTGAGTAGATTCATCTACTATAATAATCACTTTACCTTTGTAGTAGTCTTTATTATTTTCTTGCCCTATTTTTACTCCATCAAAGAAAGTAAACATACCCGGATATATAATATTCCCTTTAGAAAACTTAACAAAGTCGACCAATTCGGGCAATAAATATCTGCTTAAACCATACAGAGGCATATCGGTTGGGTAATTTCTAATATCAATAATCAAACCCTTAGTGTCTTTTATTTGTTCCCAGATTGAAGGTAAACTATCGCTTTTAAGTTTCCCATTGTTAAGATAAGCTATATCATCTCTTAGCATTGTAAAAGCAGGAGTGTCTTTGTATAGTTGTTTAATAATCAATTTGTTACTTGGAGCATAAGTTTGTATATCTTTTTTGATAGTCTTTCCGTTACGCTCTATTTCTAAAGAAAGAATAGAATCGTTTGTTTGTAATAGTCTTAGATAAAGTTCTCTTAATAAAGTTGGATAATTAGACGCAGATTCATACACGGCTCTTTGTTTAATTATATCACAAACTTTTTCGCCATTAATTTTCTTAATAATATCTCCTCTTTGTAGTTCTCCTTTATCTTCAAATTCCTTTAAGAAGAAAGAGCTTACAATAGGATTGTTATCTACATTTTTCAGTTCAATAGGGATAAATAAAGTTCCGTATAAATCTTGTGCTATAGTTTTTGATATATTGGTATAGGCATGAGTGTCTTTAATTCGAGACGTTAATTCTAACATACACAAATTATATTCTTTTTCGTCTTGAGCAGCAATTACCATAGGAATAAATTCCACTAAGATATTCTTCCAGTCTTCGCCGATTAGATATTTATAAGGATAGAAATATTCTATCATATTCCAGTAACGATACAAAGCCAATAATCTGAATCCGAGGTCGGTATAGAGCATCGAAGTATAAGGGTTTTCGTTCTTAAATTCGGGATTGCTGACATAAGCTTTAAATTCAATGTAATAATGTTCATTAGTTCTTTTGGCATTTTTTATTTCTTTTAATGATGTAACTAATTCTTTAGAAAACTTTGATTTGTCTATCCACGATAAATCAGGTTCGATTTTAATATCTTTTTCTATCTTGTTATCTGTTGCTATTTCAAAAGTTCCTAATTTATTAATCCATTCTAATATTATGTTATCCCTTTCTTTATTGTCTTTAGCCTTGCATACAGAAGGTAGTATGCGGAATAATTCGTAATCCATATTAAACTTTCCTGCAGCAACATTAGGGTGATAATATTTTACAAATCCCCAAATTAAAGCAATGTCTTTTAAGTTGTTATAAAGATGTTTGTTAGATTTATTAGAAATATCAGCGAGGGTAATATTAGATCCATTGTCAAATTCTTTATCTACTTGAGCAGGTAGTATGGGTTGTAAAGGACGCTCAAGGGCAATAGGTTTTTTACCATCTATAGAAATACTTAAATTGTCGACCCACATTTTGCCTTTACCAGTAAGAAGGCTACCGAATACAAATTGTGTAGTTTTTTGAGGGTTCAGAGGTAGGGTTATTTCATACTTTGTCCAATCGGTAGTTCCTGTAATGCCTCTGCTTTGCATATTGTCAAAAGCTATTTGAGGGTCAAGACGCAGCCATAAACCAGCAAAGCCATCTTCTATGTTTTCTGTTTTTATGTATCCAGACAATGTTATATGCTTACCCTCAAAATAATCTGGTACCCTTTGAGATATAGATATAAAGCTTTGTTCACCTTCAAGATACTCTATACATATCGAATACTTGCCACTATAAACTGTTGTTGAATCTAACTTAAGAGAATAAGTTTTGTTGTTTGCACCACTCCAATAAGTAGGAAAGCCATTATTAATTTCTTCAAAATCAAGATTGCGGAATGATGATTTTGTTTCTTCTGCAAAAATGTTTACACTACATAGTAGTCCGACGAGGGATAAGATAACGACGAGGAATAAGATAATGTTTTTCATTGTATGAAATGTTTATTAAGTTATAAAACATTCCAAAGATAAATATATTTTTTAGTCGAACAACAGTAGCATATAACTTTAAGGTTTATTTATAAGTTGTTATGCTTTTTTGATTTCGTTCAGAGGTTTTGTTACAAAGTCTCGCTCTTTGTAAAGGGGGTGAGGTATTTTAAGTTCTTCTGATTGTAGTAATAGGTTATCATAGAAGATAATATCTATGTCGATAACCCTGTCTTGATATGCGGTTGATGTTTTTTCTGTTCTGCCGAGTTCTTTTTCTATTTCTTTAGTTGCAGATAGTATTTCGAAAGGAGTCAGTTTGGTCTCTACTTTTACAGCCATATTTAGGAATGAGTTTTCAGACTGAAACCCCCAAGCTTCAGTTTCGTATACAGACGAGATAGCCGAAAGAGTTCCTACTCTCTCGGCTATTAAGTTTATAGCGTTATCTAAATTCGATTGTTTGTTTCCTAAGTTTGTACCTAAGGATAGATATACGGTATGCATTGTATAGTTTTTTATTCTATATGATTAGCATTGCATCTCCGTAAGTTCCAAATTTATAACCTTCTTCTATTGCTACTTTGTAAGCTTCCATCATAAGGTCGTAACCCGAAAAGGCAGCGGCTTGCATAAGCATAGTTGAGTAGGGTAGGTGAAAGTTGGTTATTAGACTTGTAGCAACGCTGAAATCGTATGGAGGAAAGATGAATTTATTTGTCCACCCGTCAAATTCTTTCAAGTAACCTTCTGTTGTAACTGCACTTTCGGTAGCTCTCATAACCGACGAACCTACTGCACAAACTTGTTTGCCTTTTTCTTTTGCTTTGTTTACTATTTTTACGGCTTCCGATGGAATTATGGCTTGCTCAGAGTCCATTTTATGTTTAGTAAGGTCTTCAACATCTATATCTCTGAAGTTTCCTAAGCCAGAATGTACGGTTACGAATGCAAATTCACACCCTTTTATTTCTAATCGTTTCATTAATTCTCGGCTAAAGTGCAGTCCGGCAGCTGGAGCTATAACAGCACCTTCGTTTTTTGCGAATATTGTTTGATAACGATCTGCATCTTCTTCTACTACTTCTCTTTTTATATAAGTTGGGATAGGCATTTCGCCTAATGCGTATAAAGCTTGTTTGAATTCGTCGTGCGGTCCGTCATATAAAAAACGAAGTGTTCTACCTCTTGATGTTGTATTGTCTATAACTTCGGCTACCATAGAGTCGTCTTCTCCAAAGTATAGTTTATTTCCTATTCTTATTTTACGGGCAGGGTCTACCAACACGTCCCATAATCTAAGTTCTTCATTAAGTTCTCGAAGTAAAAAGACTTCAATTTTCGCTCCTGTTTTCTCTTTGTTTCCGTATAGTCGGGCAGGAAATACTAATGTGTCGTTAAATATGAATGTATCTTTTTCGTCGAAATATTGAATAAGATCCTTGAATACTTTATGCTCTATTTCGCCAGTTTTGCGATTAACAACCATTAATCTCGATTCGTCTCTATAAGCAGCCGGGTGTAAAGCTATTAATTCTTCTGGTAGATTGAACTTAAATTTTGAAAGTTTCATATTCCTAATTATTTATTGATTTGTTTAATTGTTCTTCAAACGACTCTATTGTGGTGCAGTTGTCGAGTGTTATATCACCTATCTTTGTTCTTTCCAAAGCTATTAAGTGTGCTCCCGAATTGAGTGCAAGTCCGATGTCTCTTGCTAAGGCTCTAATGTATGTTCCTTTACTGCAAACCACTCTTATTTTGAGTTCGTTATCGTTGTGTGATATGGTTTCTATTTCGTCTATTACTAATAATTTTGGTTTTAAGTTTACTTCAAGTCCTTTTCTTGCAAGTTCGTAAGCTCTGTCTCCATTTATTTTGCAAGCCGAAAAGGCAGGAGGTATTTGTTCTATACTTCCAATAAATTTAGGCAATGTTTGCTCAACCAACTCTCTTGTTATATGTTCGGTAGGATATTCATTGTCTATTTCGGTTTCTAAATCAAACGAAGGAGTGGTTGCCCCCAGTTTTAAGGTTGCAATGTATTCTTTTGTTTGATATTGAAACTCTTCTATTCTTTTAGTTGCTTTGCCTGTGCATATAATCATCACTCCAGTAGCTAAAGGATCTAAGGTGCCGGCGTGACCAACTTTTAGTTTCTTTACACCTAAGGCTCTACACAGTTTGTAGCGTAGCTTATTAACCAAATCAAAGGAAGTCCAGTGAAGAGGTTTGTTGAAGTATAAAATTTCTCCTTCTTGAAAATTCATTTATTATTGTCCGAAAATAGAAAAACCTATAGTAATTAATCCCACAGCTATACAGTAGTAAGCAAAGTATATTAATTTTCCTTTTTTTACTATGTTGAGCATCCATTTGCAGGCTATTGTTCCCGATATAAATGCTGCAAGAAATCCTATAGATAACACTAAGCTTGAAATACCTGATTCGGCAGGAGAGAATCCTCCTTTTAATAAGTCTAAAACAGCTTCTCCTAATATAGGAATGATTACCATAAGGAAAGAGAATTTAGCTATGCTTTCTTTCTTTATACCTAAAAGTAAACCTGTCGATATTGTACTCCCAGAACGAGATAGTCCTGGTATCACAGCACAAGCTTGAGCTATACCTATTATAAGAGCGTCTTTGAAAGATATTTTTTCTTTTTGTCGAGGTTTAGCATAGAACGAAAACATCAACAAAGCGGCAGTTAATAGTAGCATTATGCCGACTATTAGTAAGCCACTACCAAATATTCCTTCAACATAATCTTTGAAGAATACTCCAACTATTCCTATTGGTATCATTGATACTGCTATTTTTGCCAAATACTGGGTTTCATCATTCCACTTAAACTTAAAGAAGCCTTGTATTAAATCTAATATTTCTCTCCATAATACAACCAAGGTGCTTAACACTGTAGCTGCGTGTACGGCAACTGTAAAAGTTAAGTTCTCTTCTCCATTTAATCCGAATAAACTACTGCCTATAGCTAAGTGTCCGCTACTGCTTACAGGCAAATACTCTGTCAGACCCTGAATAATTCCTAATATCAGGGCTTGTAACCACGTCATTTCTTCCATTAAATTTATTTATTTTAAGTTTGTAGTGTCTTTAGGTTTCTTAAGTATAGCATAGATAACTGAAAAAAAGCCAGTCATTATAACTATGGGGGCAATAAGTAGGCGACGAGTATCGAATATACTTGGGTCGAATCCTGTTTCTTCTGTTGTTTTTCCTCCATACAGCAATACAAAACCAATAATTATTATCACTATTGATATTGCGAGGAGAATAAGATTTTCTTTTCCTAAAGCAAATTTACTTTTTTCCATTTTGGGGTTGTATTTAATTACATTTTATATAAATCGTCTACATTGGCACTTATATATCTGTTTACGGCAAAATAAGTGGCGATTATAGAAGTTATTACACCTAATATTATTACACTTCCGAAGACTATTGTTAGAGAGTTAATGTCTAAAAATTGATTAGCTAACAATATGTCTTTTGTTAAATAGTATATTAAAGCTAACAATAATCCGTCTGCTATTATTGCAGCCAAAACACCAGTCCACACATTGGCCATTATAAAAGGTTTTCTTATAAAACTTCTTTTTGCTCCAACCAACTGCATTGTGTGTATAAGAAATCGTTTAGAATAAACCATCAATCTTATTGTGTTGCTGATTAATGCAAACGAGATAAACAACAAAGGAATAACTACGATAAGGAGAATAAATCCTATTTTAGCCATATTCTCTGATAGCTTTTGCATTAATTCTTTTTTGTATTCTATTGCATTTATATCGCTGGTGTACGATGCTAAGAATAATTCTACAACTTGAATACTGTCTGTGTTTACGTAGTCAGAATTTAGATGTACCTCTATTACTGCTGGTAGGGGATTAAATCCGAGAAACTCTTCGGGATTCATACCAAGTTCTGTTTCTATATTTTTAGCAGCATCTTCTTTAGAAATGTATTTTGTTGATTTAGAGAAAGGGGCTTTGTTTATTTTTGTTTCAAGTGCTTTTATTTGTTTTTCAGTCATATTATCTTGAAGGATAATATCGAAAGATAATTGTTCTTTAATATGTTTAGAAAAGTTGTTTGAGATTATAGGTAGTAATATTATTAAGCCTAAAATAAACAGTACGAATGTGATGCTTATAGTGGCAGTTATTCTCGCATTTACAAAGCTTATGGACGAAAGTTTGTTTCTTTTCTTCATGACTTCTATTCTAAACTACACAATATTCCTAATATGGGCGCAAATGTACTAATTATTTGTGAGAATAATGGTGTTTGTAGAGAAAAGTTGTTACTGTATGTCAGCTTGTTGTTTGTCGCTAAGTTTAAGTAAAGCATTGTTTGCTGCATTTTTAACCAATAGCGATTCGGCATTTAGGTTTTCTGTTGCTATTGAAACAAACTCTTCTATGTTGCCTTTAATAGGAATGTCTAAGGTGAATAGTCGGGAGTATAGTAAGAAGCCCGATATTTTTATGTATTGTTTGTCTGATTGTATCCACTCATTGGCAAGTTCTTCGGCGTTTGACAATTTACAGAATAAGTTCATAACAGCTTGTTCTGCAAGTTCTGGATTATTAATTTCTTCAATCCATTTGTTTGTGTCGCTGAACATAGAAGGATCTTGTATCATTGTTGCGAGTATTTTTAACTCACGATTATTTTTGTTCCATAGTTCGTTAGCTAAAGCGCAATCGGGATAATAGTTTTGTGCTATTTTGCGAAGAGTAGGGGTTGGGACTCCAAAATTAATTTTATAATCTAAGCCTTTTTCTCTCATAGAAGCAGAAGAAGCTCCATCTCTTTGGAGATAGAGCTTCTTGCGAATTTCTTGAAGTTTAGCGTTCATTAATCGTTGTAAGTAGGTAAGTTAGAATAATTTTTAGAGTAACGCATCATTTGTTCGGCATAACCTTCGGTGTAAGTTACGTCTATATTTTTGATGTTACCCTCAGTGTCCATTTCTGCAGTGTAAACAGGATTTACAAATCCTTTGTAAGGTGCGATATTAAGAGCTTCGTATCTGTCTTTAATCTCTTTGTGCAGTTCTGGATCTATCTTAACAGCATAAGCTTCAACTAATGCTTTTGCAGCATCAAAGTCGCCAGTAGATTTAATACGTTGAATTTCTTTTAATAATTCTCCCACTAAACCACGCATATTGGTGTAATCATTTATTTTAATGTATGTTTTACCATTCTCTTTCACCAATTCGATAGTCTTATCTTCTTTACCGTGTTCGTAAACCCAACGAGCAATAAGAGCTCTGTTGCGCATATGCGATTCTTCAATGTCTTTTCCTAAATCAACACGAGATAACTGAGTAAGCATACCGTTCATAATATATTTATAATATTCGGCTTTGTAAGCTTCTTCGTTGTCTAACAAACCAAGTTCTACCATTTTAGCATCAGCAATGTAGTAAAGAGCAAATAAATCGGCACGAGCTTCTTCTATTGTAGCACCGTAAATCTTTAAGGCATCGGGGTCTACACCAGGAAGTAATTGTCCTGAACCGTGTCCTAAACACTCGTGTAGGTCGGTGTGTAGATTATCTGTTTGAGAACCGAAATTTTTCATTAATTCTTTTTCGTAATCGCAACAAACAAACTCTTCGCGCGAACTGCTACCTCCAGCCTTGTTGTAAGCTTCGGTAATGTTTGTTATAGTAACCGATTTAGAACCGTAATCTTTGCGAATCCAATTAGAGTTTGGTAGGTTAATTCCTATTGGGGTAGCAGGATAGCAATCGCCTCCTAATATTGCGGCAGTTATAACTTTAGCAGTAACTCCCTTAACTTCTTTTTTCTTGAATTGAGGGTCTACTGGTGAATTATCTTCAAACCATTGTGCATTTTCGCTTATAAGTTGAGATATTGCTGTAGCTTCTAAGTTTTTGAAATTTACTAAAGCTTCCCAGCTTGCTTTAATGCCTAAAGCATCACCGTAAGTTTCGGTAAATCCGTTTACGAAATCTACAAGAGAGTTTGTGTCTTTAACCCAAGCGATAGAATACTCGTCGTATTTTTTAAGACAACCAGTTTCGTAATATTCAATAAGAAGTTTGATAGCAAGAGCTTGTTGTTCGTTTTCGGTGTAGAAAGAAGCTTGTTTTAACCAATAAACAATTTTCTCAATAGCAGGAGAATATAAGCCGCCAACTTTGTATACGTTCTCAACAAGTACTCCATCTTTCTTTTCTAAACGGCTGTTGAGTCCGTAAGCAACAGGAGTTTTGTCATTAGGGTCTTTCATCTTGTTATAAAAATTCTCAACCTCAGCTTGAGTTACATTTTCTCCGTAATAATTGTTAGCCGAGTTTTGTATTACGTCTAACGAAACATCTTGATTTACTTTTTTTGCATACATTGTAGGGTCGAACATAACAGGCATAAGTTCTTCAAGAAAAGCATCTACCGATTGATTTTCTCTTGTAGGTACTAAACTTTTATCTAAAGCTTTAACTGCATTTGAGAAAAATTCTTGAGAAAATTCTGGTAAAAACTTTTCCTCTCCATAATGGTGGTGTATGCCATTAGAGAACCATACACGTTTAAGATATACCTCGAAGTTTTTATAATCGTCAGACGATTTATCGCCTTCGAAGTTTGCATAAATAGCTTCAAGAGTGCGTCTGATAGCAAGATTGTATTTGTTATTTTGGTCGAACAAAATGTCGCGTCCTTGAAGGGCAGCTTCATTTAAGCAGTATATCAATTTCTGTTGACTGTCGTTAAGGTCTTCCCAACCAGTTACCTGATAGCGAAGTATGCCTAAGTCGGCAAAACTTTCTACATTATACTCAAAATTGCCTTGTTCTTCTTTTTTGTCGGAACAAGAAAGGCACATAATCGCTGTTGTCATAATAATAAAAACCTTTTTCATATTTATAATATTATTTTAATAAAGATGCAAAGGTAGCAATTATTAAGCTTTAAATCAAACTGTAGTGCGTTACAAAAAAATCAAAGTGAGTTTATCCTTTAATCTGACTGTGTTTTTGAAAAAACACAGTCAGATTTTTTTGTAACACAGTACGATTTTTACTTGAAAACACCGAGATGTTTTTTCCGTTTGAGTTATTTCAGAAAATAACGACTTATTTATTCTTAAGGCTAAACCTCAAGCCTTCTTCTTGGGTGTGGTTTTTTCTTTCTTAGCAGTCGCTTTTTCCTTTTTAGGTTTCTCTATTTTTTCAGCTTTAACAGTTACGTTTTCGCATTTTGCTTTCTTCAATTTTTCTTTGAGTTCTTTTATTTCTTTTTCCTGATTATGAATTGCTGTAAGTAATGAATTTAATTCTTCCGTTTCAACTCCTTCGGGGAATTGTCCGTGAACACGATTGCTAAAATCGCTCAAAACATTCATATAGTTATTAAAGGCATCATAAGCACTTTCGTACGGACTATAAACGCTCGGGCCAGGAAACAATTTAGTACTCATATAGTTAAAATGATCGGTAGCTTGCAGGTAAGTCCAATCTTGTAAAATTCTTTTATCTTCTACCATATGAACTTTTTCTGCTACTTCGTAAAGTTTTTCAACTGCTTCTTTCTGAAGTATGTTTCCCAACCAAGGACTAATATCTTTTTCTTCGCCCGCCCATGAGCTTGGATAAGGTACGGATAAAGGACCTACAGACTTAAGTGTTTTTGATACTTCGCTCGGTGTTGAGAACGACATTCCTCTTTCGAAAGCAAATCGAGGTATGGCTCTGAAAAAATCAAAGATTCCTGTTTCTGCTTGTTGTAAACTTCCAAGAACGTCGTAGTTCATAAATATATTTATGAGTTGTTCCGACTCGGGAGTTGCAGCTATCCAATTAACTAATTTATCTGCCACCAAAGGATATTCGCTCCAGTTATAGTTTGAGAAACGATACGAAATGTCATCGCTAAACTTCATATTTCTTGTAAGCAGATTTAATTCTGGAGCTACAGCTGAGGAATATAAATAATTAGGACTCTTCCAACCTAAAACGTGCTTAGCACCTTCTATCAACATAGTTTTGAATCCCATATCAATAATATCATCAACTATTTCATCGCAATAAATAAGCTCTGGGTTACAAAAAGTTGTTGGTTTTTTCCCAAACAATGTTTTAATTTTGTCTTGATGTTTTTTTACTTGGCGTTTAAATTCTTTCGAATCGGTAAGTGAAGCCAAAGAGTGGTTGTAGGTTTCTGCTAAAAATTCTACACAACCTGTTTTAGCCAATTCTTTGAATTGCTCGATAACTTCAGGAACATATATTTCCATCTGCTCTAATACTACACCCGATATAGAAAATGCAACTTTAAACTTGCCATTATATTTGTTTATCATATCCAACAACATATCATTTGCTGGAAAGTAAGTACGTTGAGCAATACCTCTTATTATGTCTTCGTTAGAGAAATCATCATAATAATAATGGTCAGAACCTATATCAAAGAAACGATACCGTTTTAGACGAAACGGTTGATGGATTTGGAAATAAAAACAAATTGTTTTCATGGTTATTGTATTTTATATATAATCAACTAATTGTATTAATATTCTCTCAATACTTGGTCGTAGATAGATCTAACTTTTAATCCTGCCTTTTCCCAAGTTATGCGGTCAACTTCATTCTTGCCTTCTACCTTCAGGTATTCAGCCATACTCGGATAAGTTATTATCGAATACATAGCATCTGCCATTGCCTCTATGTCCCAATAGTCTGTTTTTATAGCATTGTCGAGGATTTCGGCACAACCCGATTGTTTAGATATTATGGTAGGAACTCCACACTGCATTGCTTCTAAAGGGGATATTCCGAATGGTTCAGAAACAGAAGGCATAACATACACATCGCTCGACTTAAGCACTTCGTAAACCTGAGTTCCTTTCATAAAGCCTGTAAAGTGGAATTTATCTGAAATCTTTCTTTGAGCAGCCAAACGAATCATCTGATTCATCATATCTCCACTTCCTGCCATAACAAAGCGAACTTTATCCGTTTTAGCCAATACTTTAGCCGCTGCTTCAACAAAATACTCTGGTCCTTTCTGCATAGTTATTCTACCTAAGAATGTAACAACCTTGTCGGTGGTGCCTTTTTTAGATTGAATATGTTCTATGTCGGAACTCATAGGCTCTACTGCATTATGCACTGTAGTTACTTTTCGAGGATCTTGATGATACTTTTCTATAACCGTATTACGAGTTAAGTTACTAACCGTAATTATATGGTCGGCATTATCCATTCCATCTTTTTCTATTCGGTATACGGTTGGGTTAACCTTTCCTCTGCTTCTGTCGAAATCGGTGGCGTGAACGTGAATTACAAGAGGTTTCCCTGTAATGTTTTTAGTATGCAAGCCAGCAGGATAAGTTAACCAGTCGTGCGAATGGATAATATCACAATCAACCGTTCGAGCTATAACGCCAGCTACAATAGAATAATTATTAATCTCTTCCAATAAATTATCAGGATATTTCCCTGAGAATTGTATTCCTCCTAAATCGTTAGTAGAGATATGACTAAAGTCGGCATAAATTCTATCTCTCATATCGAAATACAGTTGAGCATTTGCTCCTAATCGCTCACAGGCATACTCCCAAGCAACATCTTTCCATACTATGGGTGTATTACAAGCTCCAATTAGTTTAAGAAAACTCTGGTCTTCATCACCCCATGGCTTGGGCATAACAAAAGTAATATCCATATCTTCTTGTAACGCCATTCCTTTTGTTAATCCATAACTTGCCGTTCCTAATCCTCCTAAAATATGAGGAGGAAACTCCCAACCAAACATCAGTGCTTTCATACTATTATGTATTTATCTATGATACATTATAACTTTCTAACAATTTCAATATTCTAAGAACTGCCGCTACGCTCATTGAAAATGATATAGCACCACGAACTTGAAATGGTGGATTGGCATCAAATACTTCAGATAGTGTACTGATGCAATGAGTATTCATTTCTTCTTCCAATCCTATCAACATTCTCTCTACAAATGATACTCCACTATACTGATAAAGCTTTAAATAACTTTCGAGGTATGCTCCTAAAAGCCAAGGCCATACAGTTCCTTGATGATAAGCTAAATCACGTTCGCGTTGAGGACCTGTATAGTAAGGACGATAACCCTCACTATTAGGACTTAAAGAACGTATACCTTTCGGCGTAAGTAATTCGCGAGTAACAATGTTGAGAACTGTTCTTTTTTGACTTTTAGATAAAGGTGAATAATCTAAAGATGTTGCAAATAACATATTAGGTCTTACACTCCAATCAACATAAGATCCGTCAACATAATCATACAAATAGCCATGTCCATTAACGAATGTTTCAACAAAAGCTATTTCTGTTTTTGACGATATTTCATTTAATTCGTTTGCATATGTTTCTTTACCTATTAGTAAAGACAAGTCTTCAGCAAACTTAAGCATATTATACCAAAGCGCATTGAACTCTACTATATAACCAGAACGAGGCACAATTGGTTTGCCGTCTACCACAGAATTCATCCAAGTTAAAGGTTTATCTTTTCCTTCCGAATATACTAAGCCATTACCGTCTAACTTAAGATTAGGGTGATTGTTTCCTTTTAGATATTCTACTATTTCAAAAATAATATCACCATATTTTTCTAAACATCTTTCTTTGGAAGTATATTTAGCATACTGTTGTAGCGACCAAATAGCCCATAACGATATGTCTGGTAAATCTATTTCTTGGATAACCTTATCCAGAGCTCCATCTTTCATAAAGTTTCTAAGAGCAGAGACTGCGGTATCCATTATCTTTTCAAATCTTACAGGGTCGTCGATAGATAATGTACACCCAGGCATTGCAAGAAACAAGTCTCTGGCTCTAACCTTAAACCAAGGATAGCCAGCTAAAAGATAAGCATCTTGTTCGGTAGGTCGAAAATAAAACTGTTGTGCTGAATTTTTAAGACAATTATAAAAATCGATACGAGGGACTCTTGTTTCTGATTCTATCGCATATTGATTTTCTATAAATGCAGGTTCTATAAAGGTATCACCTCCTGAGAAGTATATCGATTCTCCTTTTTTAATTTCCATTTCAAAATATCCAGGCACATACAAGTCCTCCTTAAAGTGAAATCCTCTTTCTTGTTCTTTAGAATATTCTATGTCTTTATACCAATCGGGAGCAAATACAAAATTCACATCTTTACTAAACTGCATGTGTAATTCTGGATAGCCCTCATACATAGAAGTTTTAATTCCATTTTCTATTATGGTATAATTTTGGTTTGCTACCGAGTTTTTATAAGTAAGTTCATTTACATTTCTAAATGCTAAGAATGGTTTCAATCGTAATATTGTAGGCGAATGAGCATCTTCTAATGTGTACTTAATCAAAATTCTATTTTCGAAAGCCGAAAATACTTTCTCTTTTGAGAGTATTACACCTCCCACGCGGTATGTTGTTCGAGAAACTTTTTCAAATTCAAATTGGCGTACATATTTATGTCCACTCGGGCTAAAGTGTTTGTTAGGATATTGGTGTATTCCTAAGTTGAATTCTGCACCATGTTGAATCACTGTTTCGTCTAATGAAGATAGAAGTACATGGTTGTCTGAATCAAGATTAGGAACAGGACAAACTAATAATCCATGGTATTTGCGTATATTACAATCTACAATAGTTGTAGAGTGATATGCTCCACCTCTATTAGTTCTTAATATTTCTCTGTTTAGAGATTCTTCAAGATTAATCAAGAGGTTTTTATCAAATTTAAGATATCCCATATTATATTCCATTATGTATTTGAAAGACGAAAATTACGATATTTTTTTAACAATACAAAAACATTACACTTTTTTTTATCTATTTTTGTCCAAAACACTTATTTTTATGGTTGTTGAGAACAAAAAACTAATATACGCACTAATATTTCCTTGTCTTTTTGTATTCTTTCTCTGGATTTTTCTTCTGTTAGAAAAAGGATTGGGGTACGATTGGCACAATTGGGGCATATTCCCTCGTTCAGTAGATGGAATAAAAGGAATACTCACTTCTCCTTTAGTACACTCTGGGGTTAGTCACCTTTTTAATAACTCTATACCATTAATAGTATTGGGCTGGTGTTTGTTTTATTTCTACAAAGAGTTAAGCTTTATTGTTTTGCCTATTATATGGATATTATCTGGGGTGTTAACTTGGTGTATAGGAAGAGACTCGTGGCACATAGGAGCCAGTGGATTAATTTATGCCTTATCATTCTTTTTATTCTTTAGTGGATTATTTCGCAAATACATTCCTTTAATGGCTGTTTCTTTGTTGGTTGCATTCTTATATGGAAGCACTCTTTGGAATATGTTTCCTATAGCCGAAATTGTAGATTCAAGTATTTCTTGGGAGGGACACTTATCCGGCGCAATAAGCGGACTTTTTGCTGCTATAATATTCCGCAAACAAGGACCGCAAAAACCTGAAGACGACTATGAAGATGATGAAGATGAAGACAGTGACGAAAACCTTGAAGATGAAATAATTAACCCGCCAATATTGCCATCTCAAAAATAAATCTTATCTTTATGCGGTATTAAACTAATTTATATATATAATATGAGATTAAAGTGTCTAACATCATTTTTATTGCTATCCTTCATTGTCCTTGTTTTACTGTCTGCTAACAGTAATAAAAGATACTATAATGGGATAGATATTTCGCACCATCAAAAACATATTAATTGGGCAGAAGTTGCCAAAGATAAAAACATTAAATACATTTACATAAAGGCTACCGAAGGTAAAAATCACGTTGATTCTCTGTATGCTAAAAATATAAAAGGTGCGCGTAATAATGGATTTAAAGTAGGTTCATATCATTACTTCAAAACTACAAGTAGTGCACGTGAACAATTTGAGAATTTTAAGAGAACAGCAAAAAAAGAAGATCAAGATTTAATTCCTATATTAGATGTTGAAGAACTAAAAGGTTGGAGCAAAAGACAATTACGAGATAGTATAAAAGTTTTCATTCGATTAACAAAGCAACACTATGGCAAAGCTCCTATTATTTATTCAGGACATAAATTTTATAATAATCATCTGTGTTCTCATTTCAACAATTACCATTTGATGATTGCCCGATACGGACAAAGACCTCCTCGACTTAATGGTAAAAAAGGTACTTATAGCATTTGGCAGTACACCGACAAGGGAAAAGTAAAAGGTATTGATGAGCCTGTTGATCTAAGTAGATTTAATCCCAAATATTCTCTTAACACTTTTTTGTTGGAGTAAGAAACTGTTTAAATTTTCCAAATCGTTCTATTGATACGTTAATATCGGCATAAATTATGTTCTTTTTTTGTCTAATCGTATTTTCTTTTTTGTTCAAATAGCCCGCTATTATCACAAAAAGAAAATCCAATTTACCTAAAAAATATCCATAATTTATTTGCCGAGCAAAATTTAAACAGTTTCTAAGTTTGTATCTCTAAATCATTAACACTACCTTTGTCGCCCGAATTATTAACAAGAAGTTTTGTAATCCTCATCGGAGGGCAGACATAAAGTGCCGGATAAGATGACTGGGTAAAACCAATCAGATTATCTGGCTTTTTTTATGTGTAATTATTTAGTATAAAATTGTAAATTATGGAAAGAGATGCTATTGATTTCGGAACTCTGAAAGTTTCAAAATTATTTAGAAAACTATTCTTCCCAACTCTAATGGGAATGCTGAGCCTGTCGGCAGTTACAGTTATAGACGGAATATTTGTTGGTCATGGTGTAGGTAGTGATGGAATTGCTGCCGTAAATATTTGCATACCTTTATTAATGCTATTCACTGGGCTCGGACTTATGGTAGGTTCTGGCTGCTCTGTAGTTGCCTCAATCCACTTATCAAAGAAAAAATATAAGGTTGCTCGATTAAACGTTTCTCAAGCGTTGTTGTTTGTGTCAATTATTACATTAATTCCGTCGATACTTATTATGTTGTTTCCCGAGCGAACAGCTTATCTACTTGGTTCGTCAGATTTTTTGTTGGATATGGTAAAAGAATATCTGTTGTGGCTTGTTCCTTCTTTAGTGTTTCAGATGTGGATATCAGTTTCTTTATTTATAATAAGATTAGATGGAGCACCCAAACTTGCAATGTGGAGTAGTCTTATTTCAGCAATAATAAACGTAATTCTCGACTGGCTGTTTATATTCCCTTTAGGCTGGGGAGTTATGGGTGCAGCATTTGCAACTTCTTTAAGCATTTTTATAGGAGGATTGATTGCTATAGTTTATCTTGGTTTCTTTGCAAATAATCTTCGTTTACATACTATTAAAATGAGTATAAAGAGTTTGCGCTTATCTTTACGAAACATAAGTTATCAATGTCGTATTGGTTCTTCTTCATTCTTAGGCGAAGCTACTCTTGCTATGCTTATGTTTATGGGCAATCAAGTATTTATGCATTATTTAGGCGACGATGGCGTAAGTGCTTTCGGTATTGCGTGCTATTATATGCCTTTTGTATTTATGATAGGAAATGCTATTGCTCAGTCGGCACAACCTATTATAAGTTATAACTTCGGGGCTCAACACCTACAAAGAGTAACCTCGACAGCTAAAATTTCTCTTCTTACCGCCATTATTTGTGGCACTATAGTAACAGTTGTTTTTATATTCTTCTCCAAATTCTTAGTTAGCTTATTTCTAAACACCGATAACAATGCTGCTCAGATAGCAATCTATGGTTTGCCTTACTTTGCCACAGGATTTATTTTCTTTATTATGAATTTAGCTATTATAGGTTATTACCAAAGTTTAGGGAGAGTTAAACCTGCAACATTCTTTGCTATATTGCGAGGATTTATATTTCTTATACCTTGTTTTATTTTTATGCCTAAATGGTTTGGTTCTTACGGTATATGGCTTGCTATGCCTGTGTCTGAAATTTTAACTACACTTGTTATTGTTGTAAATAAAAAGAAAAAATAGTAATTTTGCCGCATCGGACGACCGATCATAGAAAGTATAACAGATGGACGACCATCTATCAAATTAAATAATTTATGGCTTGGTTATTCCTTATTCTGGGAGGCTTATTCGAAATTGGCTGGCCTCTGGGCTTTAAGCTTGCTTCTTCAACCCCTCAACACAAAATTTTATTCCTTGTAATGTCTGTTGTATCTATGGCTCTAAGCGGATACTTCTTATTTCTTGCACAACGCACTATACCAATAGGCACTGCGTATGCTGTATGGACAGGTATAGGTGCAGTAGGAACTCTAACAGTTGGTATTATCTTTTTTAATGATTCGGCAGAAATTATGAGATTGTTATCTGCCTTATTAATAATTGTAGGTATTATAGGGCTGAAAATCTTCTAAAACACAGATATTGGATTTATGAGGTATTGGCTTTGTTGCTGTCTGCAAGAATTCTTGGATAGAAAATTCTTGCAGATACAAACAACTATTATAAGTGGGTGATTAGATAAGAGTAGTATAATCAAGATTATCTTTTTCAATATCTTTGAAATACTGATAAGTACCCACTGTAAGTTCGTAACAAGCTAACTCATCACAAACAATAATACCTTTAGGGTGAAGCTGGAGAGCAGTGATAGTCCACTTTTGACTAACGCCACCTTCTACAACTTGCGCCAAAGCACGAGCTTTATTGTGTCCGTTTACAAGAATCAACACTTCTTTTGCGTCCATAACAGTTCCGATACCTACGGTAAGGGCAGTTTTAGGAACTTTATTAACATCATTGTCGAAGAAACGAGAGTTAGCAATGATAGTGTCGGTAGTAAGAGTTTTTATTCTTGTTCTTGAAGATAGAGAAGAACCTGGTTCGTTAAAAGCCAAGTGTCCGTCAGGACCAATTCCACCTAAAAACAAATCAATACCACCTACAGCTTTAATTTTAGCCTCGTAAGATAAACATTCTTCTTCTAAGTCGGCTGCGTTACCATTAAGTATATTAACATTTTCTGCTTTAATATCGATATGGCTAAAGAAGTTGTTCCACATAAAAGTATGGTAACTTTCGGAATGATCTTTTGGTAGTCCAATATACTCGTCCATATTAAAAGTAATAATATTTTCGAACGATATAACGCCTTTCTTGTTAAGCTCGATAAGAGCTTTGTACATACCTAAAGGAGAAGATCCTGTAGGTAATCCTAACACAAAAGGTTTGTCGGCAGTAGGGTTTGCTTTTTTAATTTTAGATGCAACATAATAAGCCGCCCAATTAGATAAAGATTGATAATCTTTTTGTACGATAAGTCTCATGTTTTTGTAAAATTTTTATTTGTAATACAATTATACTACAAAGCTAAGAAAAAAACATGTATATTTGGTGTATTTATAAATAAAAAAACTATTTTTGTTCAATAAACAGAATTTTATCAATTATTAAATAGAAACACAATGGATAAACCGTATGTAATAGGAGTAGATATGGGAGGCACAAATACCGTTATTGGTGTTGTTGATGCAAGGGGTAGTATATTGTTTAGAGGTAAAATATCAACTACCGATTATTCTACAGGTAATGAATATGCCGAAGCTTTAGGTGGAGCCATAAACAAACTTATAGAAGAAAACAATATTAAAGGAAAAGTAAAGGGTATTGGTATGGGAGCCCCTAACGGGAATATGCACGAAGGAACTATTGAGAAAGCAGCTAATATTCCTTGGGCAAAGATAGAAATTGTTCCTATAGCTAAGATGCTTACCAATATAACAGGCTTAAATTGCAAACTTACTAATGATGCTAATGCTGCTGCATTGGGTGAAATGGCTTATGGTGTTGCTAAGGGAATGAAAGATTTTATGGTTATAACTTTAGGAACAGGAGTAGGTAGCGGTATAGTAGCAAACGGACAATTAGTAGTCGGACACGATGGTTTTGCTGGAGAGTTAGGACATTCGATATTAGTAAGAAATAACGGGCGAGCTTGTGGTTGTGGCAGAAGTGGTTGTCTCGAAACTTATACATCGGCAACAGGAGTAGCTCGTACTGCTCGCGAAATGCTTGATTTGAATCCCGAAAAAGAATCTCTTTTAAGAGAAATAAATATGCGTCCTATTACATCTAAAGATGTTTTTGATGCAGCTGAAAAGGGAGATAAGTTGGCTATAGATATTTTTGAATTTACAGCAAAATGTTTGGCACTCTCTTTGTGCGACTTTATTACGTTCTCGAGTCCTCAGGCAATTATTTTATTTGGAGGATTGGCTCACGCTGGTAAATATTTAATCGAACCTCTTGAAAGAGAAATAGAAGCTAACATATTAAATGTGTATGAAGGCAAAACAAAAATACTTATCTCTCAACTAAATGATGCTGAAGCTGCAATACTTGGAGCGAGTGCTTTGGCTTGGGAATAAAAATAGTCTAACAGAAATAACAGTCTGCTAATACTATTGATGAGAAATAGTTTTAGTGGACTGTTGTGTTTTAGGTGCTCGTTTACCAACAGTCAGTTTAGCGTCTTGCAATTTTCTGCCTAAAATATCATCTTTAGCAATAGATTGTAAGTCTTGTTCTAGCCCCAAAACAAAAAGTACCTGTGCATAAGTGCCTAAAGAAACGCTTGGTAATCCTTTCTCTACTTGCCAGAGAGTAGAACGAGAAATTCCTGCACGTTCGGCAACTTGTTCTGCGGTAAGCTTTCTTCGTAAACGAGCGAGCTTTATATTTTCTCCCATTTCTCCTAATAATCGAGTAAGTCTGGGCAATATAACTGTTTTTGTTCTTTTCATAATGTTTTATATTTTGTACAAAAGTAATAAGTTTGTTTGAAATGTCAAACATTAAAACATAGTATTAACTAAAAAGCACCTAATCGATTGATTAAGTGCTTTCTCTTATTTGCCTTTAAGGTAGTTTTGTATCTCTTACTTCACAATAACAGTTTGGCTATTATTATTTGTGCTAACAATATAAACACCTTTGTCTAAAGCAACCTCTTTGTATCCGTTAACGATAGATTGATAAACTTTCAATCCTGTTATATTGAATACAGAAATATTTGTAGCTTCTGTTGTTTCAATAGCTATACCGTTTTCAATAGATTGAATAGATACGTTATTGTTGCTGATATTGTTTATTGATGTGAAATCTTTTTCGATAATGTTTGTGAACTCACTCCAACCTGCAGCAGTGGAATAAGCTTCTTTAGAACCTTTTGGGACGTATAATTTGGTAGTGGTTTTATCCACATTGGTAAAACAATCTTCGCCTAAACTTGGAGGAGTAGTGTTTTGACTGTATATCTCTGTTAGGTTCACACAACCCCAAAAAACTTTTCCTTCAAGCATAGTTACGTTATTTGATATAACAATACTGGTTAATCTGGTACAATTTTGAAAAGCACCAAATAAAATTTCAGTTACACTGTTTGGAATAACAATATTGGTCAAGCCTTTACACTCAGCGAAAGCATAATTCCCAATCATAGTAACACTATTGGGAATCGTAATGCTTGTTAAAGCAACGTTCTGCGCGAAAGAGCCATCTCTAATGTAGGTTACGCTATTAGGAATAATGTAGGAACTTGCTATTTTAGCCAAAGGATATGACATTAAAGTTGTTTTATTTTTATTGAATAAAACACCATCTACATCAGAGAAAATTTGATGATACTTTGAAACCATAAAATTTTCAAGATAAAGGCAGCTATAAAAAGCACTACCGTCAATATGCGTTACGCTATTGGGTATCGTTATGTTTTTTATTTTTGTAAAACTAAACATACATTCCGAAATATCATTTTTGGAAGTGTGATATACACCATCAGTCTCAAAATAGGTTTCACCACCCTCAACAATATTTACGTCCGCTAAATTTAATGTTGTTAATTTACCTTCTGTTGCATCTTCATTAATATCTACACCTGCCATTTCTCGAATAAAACGAATGTCAGTGCCATTCAAATCACCAGTAAGAGTTAAGTTGGTAATTTCGTATTTACTACTCTCAGAAATAAGAGAAGGTAATGTACCTGCTGTTACTACATTTACAGTAACGGGTTGAGCATCTTGTGCCCATAAATTCAGTTGTGATAATAGACACGTTATCACAAACACTGTTTTGAAAAGTAAATTTGTTTTCATACTCTATTTGCTTATTAGTTCTACTTAAAAATGAAGTACATAAATCTAACCAATTATAAAATGAAACGCTTTTGTAATTTAATGCTTTGAGTTTAATACAATATTGGTTTCAATAATCAAAACAAAGATAATAACTTTTATATAGTTTATAGTCTTTTTACATAAAAAAGCACCTAATCAACCGATTAAGTGCTTGCTCTCAAGTTGCTATTTAAGGTAATAGTTCTTAGCCTTTCACTCTTAGTTCTTAGTTCAAAATGCAAAGCTTCACTTAGGGTCGTCTTTCTACTAAGAGACCCCTTCTCTCTCTTAGTAGAAAGGCGAGGTGTCTCTTAGTAGAAAGACGGGGTGTCTTAAGGATAAAGGCGGGGAGGTTCTACTAAGAGCGGCAGGGGGTATCTACTAAGAAGCAGCTCACCTATCTAGTAACAACGACAGGGGGTATCTACTAAGAAGTGGCTCGCCTATCTAGTAACAACGGCAAGGGGGGGGGGAAGATAGGAGAGGGCGAATAAAAAAAGCACCTAATCGATTGATTAAGTGCTTTCTCTTATTTACCTTTAAGGTAGTTTTGTATCTCTTACTTCACAATAACAGTTTTGCTATTATTATTTGCATTAACAATATAAACACCTTTGTCTAGAGTTACCTCTTCGTATCCGTTAACTACAGATTGATAAACTTTCAATCCTGTTATATTGAATACAGAAATATTTGTAGCTTCTGTTGTTTCAATAGCTATACCATTCGAAATAGATTGAATAGATACGTTATTGTTGTTGATATTGTTGATTGATGTGAAATCTTTCTCTATAATGTTTGTGAACTCACTCCAACCAGCAGCGGTTGAATAAGCTGTCTTTGAACCAGTTGGAACATATAATGTACAAGCTGGAGCATTTATTCCGTAAAAACCATTATCGCTCACAACAGGAGGAGTAGTGCTTTTAGAGTTTATCTCTGTTAATGCCATACTGCCCATAAGTATTGCCATGCCAATATTCTTTACGTTGGTTCCGAAGGTAATTTTAGTTAATCCGCTCATTGCAAAAGCTCCATAAGCAATATCAGTAACGCTGTCTGAAATGGTTAGATTGGTTAATCCGGCACAAGCCATAAAAGCACCTTGTTCAATTGAAGTAACTCCATTTGGAACGGAATAGGTGTTAGCCTTTGCGCTAGGATATGTAAATAGTTTTTTTCCGTCTTTATCGAATAATACACCGTCTATAGATGAATAATTTTCATTTTCATCAGAAACAATAAATTCTTTTATGTTAGGGCATTGCATAAACGCAGGCATATCAATCTCTTCAACACTCTTTGGTATGTTAACGCTAACTAAGCTTGAGCAATATTCAAAAGCGTCTTTCCCAATGTAAGCAATGCTGTCTCCCAAGGTTATATCTGTTAAATCAGAGCAATTACCAAATGCAGAAGTTCCGATTGACTTAACAGTGTTTGGTAAAGTAACTGAGGTTAAAATTGTTTTGTTAAACATATAATCTCCAATAGTGTCGTTCTTTGTATATAGAGGCATAGCGATGCCATCGTCGAAATAGCCGTCGCCGCCTTCTACGATATTCACAAATAATAAATTTAATGAAGTCAAGATTCCTTCTGTTTCATTTCCGTTAACATCTCGTCCAGCCATTTCTCTAATGAAAATAATGTCTGTACCATTCAAATTACCAGTTAATAATAAGTCTGGAATTTCGAACTTGCTTGTCTCGTCAATTAGAGTGGATAATGTACCTGCTGTTTCTACATTAATAATAAGAGGTTCCTCTTCTTGTGCAGACACATTAATTAGTGGTAATAAACATAACATTACCAACATAGTTCTGAAAAGTAATTTTTTCTGCATAATCTATTTTTATTTGTTTAGTCTCTTAGTTCCCTACCAGAGACAAGTTGTTTAAATAATAAAAGCGTGGGAACTGTTAATGTTTAAACGCTTTTGTATTGTTGTGTTCTTTTCGTTATTAAAATTGTTTTATTGAAAATAGTCTCAACAAAGGTAATACTTTTTTGATAAATGTTGTAACTTTATGTTGTTATATGTTTGTTTTTTGTGTTAATATGTTTGGTGTGTAGCAAACTGTAGTGCGACACAAAAAAAACTCACTGTGTTTTACCCCGAAACTTACTGTGATTTAGGGAGAAACACAGTGAGTTTTTTTAAAAACACAGTGAGTTTATCTTTATTACTCAGCCAGTGTAAAGTCTAACTGTTTGCGTTCGAGGTTAGCGCGGGCTACTTTAATCTTCAGAGGATCGCCCAATCTATAACGATGTTTGTTACGGCGACCAACTAAGCTATAAGTCTTTTCGTCGAACTCATAGAAATCGTTATCTAAGTCGCGAACAGGAATCATACCCTCGCACATATTTTCGTTAAGTTCTACATACAATCCCCATTCGGTAACTCCAGAAATAACTCCATCGAATACCATACCGATTTTATCTGCCATAAATTCAACTTGTTTGTATTTGATAGACGCACGCTCGGCAGTTGCTGCAAGATTTTCCATATCTGACGAGTGTTTACACTCTTCTTCTAATTTCTGTTCGGGCACAGAACGTCCTCCGCTTAAATATCGGTCGAGCAGTCGGTGAACCATCATATCGGGGTAGCGGCGAATGGGCGAGGTAAAGTGTGTGTAGTATTTGAATGCCAAGCCATAATGCCCTATGTTTGATGTAGTATAGATAGCCTTAGCCATAGCTCGTATTGCTACAGTTTCGATAAGGTTTTGCTCTTTCTTACCCTGAACTGTATCTAATAGATTATTTATACTCTTAGATATATCGTTGTTTGAGCCATTGTTTTTCAATTTATATCCGAAACGACGAATAAACTCCGATAGAGTTTCCATCTTTTCAGGATTAGGTAAATCGTGAACACGATAAACAAATGCTTTTGCTTTTTTATCTTTAGGAGTTTTCCCTATTGTTTCGGCAACCGTACGATTTGCCAACAACATAAACTCTTCAATAAGTTTATTGGCTTCTTTGGCTTCTTTGAAATACACTCTAAGAGGAGTGCCATCTTCAGCTATTTCGAAACGCACTTCTTTACGGTCGAAGTTAATAGCTCCGTTAGCAAAACGATTGTCTCTTAATGTTTTTGCGAGTTTGTTTAACGTTAAAATCTCTTCGCAAAATTCGCCTTGTTCGGTTTCTATAATCTCTTGAGCTTCTTCGTAAGTAAAACGGCGATCGGAGTTTATTATAGTTTTCCTTATTCTATAATTCTTAACTTCGGCTTCGTTGTTCATTTCAAATATAACGGAGAAACAAAGTTTGTCTTCGTTAGGACGAAGCGAACAAAGTTCGTTACTTAAAACTTCCGGAAGCATAGGTATTGTTCTGTCGACCAAATAAATTGAAGTTGCTCTTTGTTGAGCTTCTTTATCGATAATGTCGTCTTTCTTAACATAGTGCGTAACATCGGCTATGTGTACGCCTACTTCCCACAGTCCTTTAGTAGTTTTTTTGATAGATAGAGCATCGTCGAAGTCTTTGGCATCTTTAGGGTCGATGGTAAAAGTAAGCGTATCTCTAAAATCTTCACGCTCGGCAATATCTTCCTTAGTTATTTTCTTAGGGATTTTATGAGCGGCTTTCTCTACATTCTCAGGATATTTATAAGGTAAACCATATTCGGCTAATATTGCGTGCATCTCGGTGTGCTGATTGCCTGCATCTCCTAAAACATCTATTACTTCGCCTATAGGATTTTTAGCTCTATCGGGCCATTCTACTATTTTAACAACAGCCTTTTGTCCGTCTTTCCCTCCTTTTAGTTTATCTCTTGGTATAAAAATATCGTTCGATAAAGTTTTACTGTCAACTATCAAGAAAGAGTAATTCTTTGTAACATCTAATATGCCTACAAATGTGTTTTGAGCTCTTTCTAAAATTTCAATCACTTCGGCTTCGGTTTCTCTGCCTTTGCGTTTGGCGTGTATCTGTACTTTAACTCTGTCGCCACTCATAGCGTGCATAGAGTTTCGTTCGTGCACCATTAAAGGCGTTCCACCGTCTTCTGGTATGAAAGAGTTTTTACCGTTAGAGCGTCTTTCAAACTTTCCTTCGGCTACACTGCCTAAACCATTAAGACGATATTTACCTCTATCGAGTTGAACCAAAAAGTCGTCCAAAAATAGTGTATCTATAATATCAAGAACCATAAGTTTTCCTGCGTGAGTAGTTACACCTATTTCTGCACTCACTTGTTTGTAGTTCATTGCTTCTTTAGGATAAGTGTTGAAAAGGTTTACTACCCTTTGTACTATCTCGTTCTTTTTGAGCCTTTTTGTAGGCTTCATTGCTTTAAATTTGTTTTTCGACATAACATTCTATTAATATCTGTTAAACAAAGATAGTTATTTATTGTTTTCAAAGTACTATAAGTTTGTTTTATATTTTAATAATATACTTTTGTAGAGGTGAAAAAGAAAATAGTACGCATATTACTGATTATTATTGCAGCTTTGTTAGCTGTGATACTTTTAGTGTATGCCTTATTGTGGGTTCCTCCAGTGCAGCAAAAGATAAAAGATATTGCTCTTAAAGAAGTAATGAAAATAACAGGAAACCAAATAAGTATAGGCAATTTATATTTACGTCCGTTTAATAAATTAAAACTCGATAATATTTATGTTGAAGATCTAAGTGGTGATACTTTATTGTATGCCGACAAACTTTCGGCAGGTTTTGATTTGTTTAAGATGTTGGATAATCACCTGCTTATAAAATCGGTAGAGCTTGAAAACTTTGTAGCTAATATTAATAAAGATAGTGTTAATGGCGATTTTAACTTTCAGTTTATAATAGATGCTTTTTCTTCGGAAGATAATGATACTACATCAACCTCTTCAATGTCTGTTCGGATTGATGATATTAAAATAAAAGGAGGGAACATTAATTACGATATTCTTTCAGAGCCTTTGCTTTCTGATGTTTTTGATTACAATCATATAAGTATAAACGATTTAGAGACCGATGTAAACTTAAAGTCTATAGATATAGAAAGTCTTGATGTTGCCTTAAACAAATTTTCTCTTAAAGAACGTAGCGGTATTGTGGTAAACAATATAGCTCTAAAGGCAAACTCAGATAATGAAAGAATTAATATCAACGATTTGCAGATTGATATTCTTAACTCAACATTAAACGTACCTGAAGCTTGGGTAGATTATAGTGGTTACGAACTTAAAGATATTGTTGCTAAGGGTAAGTACTTTGTTCGTTCAGACAATAACTCTATAAATCTTTCCGACTTTAAGATGTTTTATGCTGATATAGCTGCATTCAAAGAAGAATTAACTTTTTCGATTAATACCGAAGGGCAGTTGCCAGAAGTTACTGTTAATAACTTGAAAGCAAACTATGGCGAAGGTATGAGGCTTAAGCTTGCTGCTTATATAAAAGACTTTAATAAATGGGAAAATACACCACTCGAACTTAACATTGATTATTTAGATATTTATGAAAACGGACTTGAACATATTGCTGATTTTGCTATGTCGGGCGAACTCCCTATAAATGTTAATAGTGTAAATGTTTCTGGAAACTTAAGCGGACGCTTGCCTGATATAAATATTAACTTGTCGGCAAAAACTGATGTTGGAGATGCTTTGCTTAATGCTAATGGAGGTTATGAGTTTGATTCGGGAGATGCTCAATTTAATATTTCTCTACTTGCCAATGATTTTGACATAAACACCATACTTAATGATACTGTTTACGGTTGGGCAGGTTTGCAAGCCGAAGCTATAGGTAGTATATCTGGTTCGGGAGTAATAAATGCTCGTGCGTCTGCAAACATTAATAGATTTGATTATAATGGTTATAGCTACAACAATGTAAATGCTAATGGTAGTTATGTAGGCGATAGCATAATGTTTATTATTGATAGTAAAGATATTAATCTACCTCTGTATGCCGAAGGAAAAGCGAATATAGGGAAATATAATCCATCGGCAAATATTTATTTAAGAGCCGACTCTATTAATCTTGATACACTAAATATTATACCTAATGTTAATAATATAATATTTGCTACGGCTATTAAAGCAGATGTAAAAGGGTTCGATCTCGAGAAAATGTATGTCGATTTAACTATCGACAGCTTGTTCTTTCGGAATGAAATAGGAGAGTTTTACGAACCGTCATTAAATTTAATATATAATGCAGCAGATAGTAGTAGTAAAGAGCTTAGTATAAATTCTCGTCATATAACAGCTGATGCTAAGGGACAGTTTTCTTACAATGGTTTTATTGAATCAATGAAAGAAACTCTGCCGGGTGTGTTTGGTTATCCCCAAGCTAATATAAAAAAGAAAGATGAAGTTGCTGAAACATTTAACTTCCGTATAGGAATTAATGAAATTAACTCTGTAACTGATTTGTTGGATCTGCCGCAGGCTATACCCGATTCTATTTTCTTTATGGGTAGATATAGAAACAATGGAACGGATATGAATCTTTCGTTAAGTGCTTATACTATGTTTACCGAGTCGGATACTATTATTGCAAGTATTATTCTTAAAAATATAGAAGATAGGTTGGGGGCTAACATTCATATTGATAACAAATCATCTAATTATGACTTCGATGGAGGTGTTGATGCTGAAATAGAGTTTCTTCCAGTTACATCAAATAACGGAATGCCAAATATGAATATATTTCTTAATCCTTCGTTGTTGGTATTGAACGAAACATTCTTCGACCTAAATCCTTCACGAATAGAAATAAGAGACAGTACATATACGGTTTACGATTTATCTTTGTCTCAGTCTGAAAATCCTAATGAGTATATAAAATTAGATGGAGTAGTATCGGCATCTAAAGCAGATAGCTTAACTGTAGATGTGTCGCACTTTCAATTTGGTACAGTATTCGGGGCAATGAAAGCCGATATACCTTTGTCTGGTGAAGCTAATGGTAAGATTACTGCACGTAATATTTTATCAGCTCCATTTATACTAACAAGAAATTTATCAATCAATAATATTATATTCTCAGGTAACGAAATAGGAGATATAAATATAAAAAGTGGTTGGAATAGCGAACGTAATGGAATAGCTTTACGTGCAACGTTGGATCACCCCGAAAGAGAACAATCTGTAATATCTGGCTTTGCAAATCCCGAAACGGATTCGCTAAGGCTTAATGCTACAATAAAAGATATTCAGATGAAGTGGATAGAACCATTTACCGAAGGCTTGTTTTATGGCTTGGAAGGAAATATAGGTGCTAATATATCTATTAAAGGTAAAATTAAAACGCCAGAAGTTAGTGGCACTGCTTATTTCGATAAATCTCGCTTAGGGATTAATATGCTCAATACTCTTTACACTATTACCGACACTCTTTATATTAGTTCTGATAGGGTAGAGGTTAAGCAGTTTACGCTTAAAGATGAGAATAATAATAAGTTGGTGGTCGATGGTAAGGTTACTCACAACAATTTTGCAAAAATCAATCCAGATATATCTATAAGTTTCAATAACTTTCAGGTGATGAATAATGAGAATAAAACAGATAGCTTATTTTATGGTAACTTACGACTTAATGGTCAACTTAAGTTTACAAAGCAGCACGAAGATTATCTGTTGTCGGGAAATATGACTCATACTCCTAATTCAAAACTTATGATTAATATACCTTCATCGGCTAAAACTGCTGATAGATATAACTTTGTTACTTATGTTGATGCCGAAGGTATTCCTATTGCTGAAGACGAAATAGATAAGTTGGCTGCACTTAATGTAAACTTTCCTTTTAGAGTAAACGTAAATTTAACTCTAAACTCAGGCTTACACGCTGGAGTTGTTTATAATATGGCTACTGGCGATGCAGCCGAAGTGTCGGGTAATGGAACTATAGGATTTACTTATGAGCTTGGTTCTCCTAATATGAATCTTTCGGGCGATTTTGTGCTCGAATCGGGCAAGGCTACTCTATCATTACTTAATATAACAAAGAAAACATTAACGGTAGAAGAGGGTAGTAAACTTATATTTAAAGGAAACCCACTTAATACATCGTTTGATGTTACTGCTTTATATTCTTTAAGAGCCGACCTTGCAACTTTAGACCAAAGTTTTAGCGACTTAATGTCGAGAACTCGTATTCCTGTAACTGTTGCTATTACGGCTACTGGCAATATGAATAATCCAGAACTAAAATATGATTTACGTATACCTAATCAACCTGAAGAGATACAACGTAAAGTATCGGGATTGCTATATACAGATGATATAAAGATTAAACAAATTGCTTACTTGCTTGCTGTTGGAAGCTTTATGCCTCCCGACTTAAATGGAGCAGGAAATAGTAATAATCTTCTTACAACTGTAGGTTCGAGTGCTTTAAGTTCTGCTCTTAATTCTGCTCTGTCGGGAATACTTAACGATAACTGGAGTATAGGTACAGACCTTAAAGCTGGTGAAGATGGATTTAATGATATGGACGTTGATGTAAACATATCAACTCAATTATTTGATGATAGACTAACTATTAATGGTACTATCGGATATACTAACGATGAGGCTTCGACTAATAATAATCTTACTGGCGACTTCGATGTGGAATATAAGTTAGTGCCATCGGGTAATATAGTGCTTAAGGCTTACAATAAAACAAATAATAAATACTTCGAAACAGCTCCTTATACTCAAGGAGTAGGGGTGGTGTATAAAAGAAATGCAAAAACATTTAAGCGACTCTTTGATAAACTTATTTGGAGAAAAGAAAAAGAAGAAAAATGAGAAAGATAAAAGATGTAATTTGGGCTTTGGATATTCTTATAAAGAGGAGAGTGCTTTTATTCTCTATCTCTCTATGTTTTGTATTTCTCTATTCTTGTAATACTACGAAGTACGTACCTGATGGTGAATATCTATTAGATAAAGTAAGTATAAATGTTTTGGATAAAACATCTACCGAAATGTTGTTGATGCCTTATGTTCAGCAAACGCCTAACGGCTCAACTTCAGTAGGTATTTATAATCTGGTAAACAACGATTCAAACTTTTTCAAGAAAGCAATTCGTAAGCTTGGAGCTCCTGCTATTATATATAAAAATAGTTTGACCGAATTGTCGGTTGAAGAACTTACTGCTCAAATGCGTAACATAGGTTATCTTAATGCGGAAGTAACTGCCAAAGTAGATACTACTTACGATAAAAAGAAAGCATCTGTTACGTATACGGTTATAGGTCGTGAGCCATATCGTGTACGAAACTTCAAGAACAATATTTCTATTTTAGAAGCTCGCCCTGATAATACTCCACGTCGTAGCTTTATGAATACTTTGCGAAAATTCAGGAATACCTCAAAGCAAGATACGCTATCAAACCAACAACATCGTGGTTATATAAGCACTATAAATGAAGGCTCTATCTTTGATATGAACGCTTTAGAAATAGAGATAAACCGAGTAACTAACGCTCTAAGGAATAGAGGTTATTATAATTTCACTGCCGATAAAGTACACTTCTTAGTAGATACTGCTCTTATGTCGAATCAGGTTGATATTACTATGGTTTTATCAGATAGCACTAATATAGAGTCTTATACAATAAAAAGAGTTAATGTATATACAGGCTTCGACCCTGCCGAAAGAGATACTTATGTTATCGCTGATTCTGTAAATAAAAAGGGTATTAATATTTATTACAACAAGTCGAAATACTTGCGCCCAAACGTTATAGCCAATAGAGTGCTTATGCGTCCTGATGATTTATATAGGGATAGGTTGGGTAATAATACGTTTAATCTATTTCAGTCGCTTAGCGGAATGGGTAGGGTAGACATTCAGTATGAAGAAAATAACTATGCAGATTCAACTTTGCTCGATTGTAATATATTTCTTACTCCCGGTAACAATCATTCTGTACAACTGGGTGTAGAGGGCACTAATAAAGCAGGCGACTTAGGCGTTGCTTTAGATGTAACTTATGGTAATGCTAATATATTTAATGGAGGAGAGATATTTAATGTTAATTTTCGTACATCATACGAGTTTGTACGTTCTAAAAATAACGATGCTGTAAACAATAACTTTTATGAGATAGGTGTAACTCCTTCGTTTACTTTTCCAAGGGTGCATTTGCCATTAGTGAATAAATGGCTTTCTAACCGCTTTACTTCAACTACTACTTATAGTTTGGGTTACAATATTCAGCGTAGACCAGAGTTTACGCGAAACTTTTTCAACTTTAATTGGAAGTTTGGGTGGACTAATCAAAGTCGTAACTTAACTCAAAGTTTAACATTGCTTGATGTAAACTATGTGAATATGCCTTGGGTGTCAGACTTTTTCAAAGATTACTTAAGTGGAATAGACCCTCTTACGAGATATAGTTATGATGATGTATTTACAGCAGGCTTAGGTTATAGTCTTGTATATACAAATGCTCAGAAAACAAGAAACGTAAGTCATAAACCGTATACAATAAGATTTAATGCAGAAACATCGGGTAATGCATTGAGTGGTTTGTTTTCGGCTTTTAATGCAAATAAGTCGGAAAATGGTAAATACAATATTATGGGTAATCCCTTTGCTCAGTATGTGAAAGGAAATATAGAGTTTTCTCAGAATATACCTTTGTCGTTGTCGAGCAAAATAGCTTATCGTGTAGGTTTAGGGGTTGCTTATCCTTATGGTAATTCGTCTATTATGCCTTTCGAGAAAAGATACTTTGCCGGAGGTCCAAATAGTGTTAGGGGGTGGAGTACGCGTTACTTAGGACCAGGTTCGTTCAATTCATCAGAGAGTGGAAATATTGCTCTTCACGTTGGAGATATAAATTTTATAACAACCGTAGAGTATAGACAGAAACTTACATCTTGGTTCGAGCCTGCAATATTTATTGATGCTGGTAATATATGGACTATAAAAGAATACGAAAGCCAACCTAATGGATACTTTCAGTGGGATAGATTTTATAAAGAGATAGCGGTAGCAACTGGTATCGGATTGCGTTTCGACTTAAGCTTTCTTGTGGTTCGCCTAGATGCAGGCACTCGTGTTTACGATCCTGCAAGAACCGAAGGAGATCGTTTTGTTTTATTCCGTAAGAAATTCCTCAAAAACTCAGCATTACACTTCGCTATAGGTTATCCGTTCTAACAAAAAAATAATGTCGAGAGTTATCTACACTCCCGACATTACTATGTTTAAGCAAATAAATATAATATTAAATAAGTGCTTTTATCTTTTCGTCAAGAACTGCTTTAGTAGCACCACCAACGTGTGTGTCTACTAATTCTCCATTTTTGAAGAAAAGTAGAGTAGGTATACTGCGTATTCCATAGTCGCCAGGAAGGTCGTCGTTTTCATCAACGTTAACTTTTCCAATAATAACTTTTCCTTCGTATTCGGTTGCTAACTCGTCAACAATAGGAGAGATAGCTTTACAAGGGCCACACCATTCTGCCCAAAAGTCAACAACTAAAGGTAAATCACCATTAAGTAAATCTTTGAAAGATGCATCTGTAATTTGTAATGCCATGATAAATAATTTTTTGTTTGTTATTTAATTAATTTTGAAATTTATATTCTTGTCTTCTAAATATTGTACAGTTGATTTGTTAATTGCAAACTTCTTATTCTCTACAACTAAGTCTAATTCAATGTTTTTTTCTATATCTTCTATCTTGAAGTATAAAGCACAATTGCCAGAATAATCGCTAAAGTTTGCCAACAACTCCGTGATTAATACTTCGTCAACTTGGTACAAAGGTAATGAAATTGTAACCTTTTTAAGCAGATTATCTTTAATTTCGTCTAATAATTGTATGGAGTTTATTTGTAAGTTAATTTTTTCTTTGTCGTATTGACTTGGACCGAAAGCTGCATTTACATAAACATATACATTTGGTCTGCTATATTTGCCATACTCTATATAATCTTTACCAAAAAGAGGGATTTCGGCACTGCCGCTAAAATCTTCAATCTTTAAGATAGAATAAGGGTGTCCTTTCTTTGTGAAACCTTCTCTAACATTAGTTACTATACCACCGAATGTTAACGGTTGATTGTGTCGAGTTGCTTTAGCCGTTTCGTAGTCTGCTAATTTAAGATTACAGATATAGTTTAGTGTAATGTAGTGGTCGTCTAACGGGTGAGAAGAAAGATATATGCCTACTAAGTTTTTTTCTTTGTTTAATCTTTCTATATTACTCCAAGATTCGGCTGCAGGAATGTTAGGCTTGGAAATTTCTACAGAATCAAAACCTCCGAATAAAGAGTTAGATGCCGATGCTTTGTCGGTCTGATACTTATTACCGTAACGAATAATTGTATCTAAAAAGACTTCATTTTTATCAGTTTCAGCAAAAAACTGTTCACGTTTAATATCGTGGAAGTTATCAAAAGCACCAGCAAGACAAAGAGCCTCTAAGTTACGTTTATTACACACAGTTAGATTAACTCTCTCTACCACATCAAATATACTATTAAATGCCCCATTTTTATCTCTTTCTTTAATTATAGCTTCTACCGCTCCTTTACCTACATTTTTAATACCACCTAAACCGAAGCGAATATCGCCTTGTTTATTAGCCGTAAAGTTTAGTTCCGATTCGTTAATGTCGGGTCCCATAACTTTTATACCCATAGAACGACATTCGTCCATAAACTTAGTTATTTCACCTATGTCGTCTTTGTTGCGAGTTAAGTTGGCAGCCATAAACTCGGCAGGGTAGTGCGCTTTAAGGTATGCAGTTTGATAAGATACCCACGAGTAACAAGTAGCGTGCGACTTATTGAATGCGTATTTGGCAAACTCAGCCCAATCTCCCCAAATCTTTTCTAATTTTTCTATTGGCTTAAAGCCTTTTTCTGTTGCTCCTTTAATAAATTTCTCGTGAAGAGCCTCCATTTTATCAACAAGCTTCTTACCCATAGCTTTACGAAGTTCGTCGGACTGACCACGAGTAAACCCTGCCAAGTCGCGACTTAAAAGCATGACTTGCTCTTGATAAACCGTAATACCATAAGTGTCTTTTAAACGAGCCTCCATCTCTGGGAAGTCGTATTCAATAGGTTTACGTCCGTGTTTACGGTCGATAAAATCAGGGATATAAGCCATTGGTCCCGGACGATAAAGAGCATTCATTGCAATAAGATCTTCAAATTGCGTAGGTTGAAGTTCTTTAAGATATTTCTGCATTCCGGGAGATTCAAACTGGAATGTACCTATTGTTTGCCCTTTACTGTATAGTTCGTAAGTTTTTTTATCATCAATAGGAATAGTATCTATATTAATATCTTTACCTGTCGATTTTTTAATGTTTGATAATGCTTCTTTTATTATGGATAGAGTTTTTAACCCTAAGAAGTCCATCTTAATCAAACCAACCGACTCGATAACCGAACCTTCGTATTGGGTTACTAACAAATCTTCATCGGCATTCTTATCCTTGGCGGTTGCCAATGGAACGAAATTCGTTAAATCGTCTGCACCTATAATAACACCACAGGCGTGAACACCTGTTTGTCGTACAGTACCCTCAAGCATTTCCGCATACTTAAGCGTATCAGATAAATTTCTATCGTCAGAGTTTCTTGCGTCTTGTAGTTCCCTAACGTGCGTTATGCAATTTTTAATATTAATTTTAATATTATCTCCACTGGCTTTATCGGTAAGTTTATCGGGAATAAGTTTTGTTAATCTGTCGGTTTCAGATATAGGTAAACCTTGCACTCTTCCCACATCTTTAATCGATGATTTAGTTGCCATAGTACCATAAGTAACAATGTGAGCAACCTTTTCTTTTCCGTATTTTTCTTTAACCCAATGAAGAATTGTAGCCCTGCCGTCGTCGTCGAAGTCAATATCAATATCGGGCATCGAGATACGGTCGGGATTAAGGAAACGTTCAAACAGTAAGTCGTATTTTAGAGGGTCAATGTCTGTAATTCCTAAACAGTAAGCAACGGCCGAACCTGCAGCCGAACCACGTCCTGGTCCTACAGCAACACCCATATTGCGAGCTGCCTGAATAAAGTCTTGCACAATAAGGAAGTACCCAGGAAATCCCATTGTCTTCATCGTTTCGAGTTCGAACTCCAAACGTTCCATAACGTCATTGGGAATAGGGTTGCCATATCTACTTGTAGCTTTTGAAAGAGTAAGTTCTCTTAAGTAGTCGGCTTCTAATTTGATACGTATAACTTTGTTGTATCCTCCAAGTTTATCGAAACGCGATGCGTCTTCTCTGTTAAACTCTTCACGTAAAGCATCTTCCGAATATTTGTCTTTATATATTTCTTCCGAACCAAAATCTTCGGGGATAGGGAAGAAGGGCATAATGGCATCAGAATCTATACTGTAGTTTTCTACCTTGTCTAATATTTCTACAGTATTGCTTAACGTTTCAGGTACATCAGAAAATATTTCATTCATTTCTTCAATCGACTTAAACCACTCTTGTTTGGTGTAATGCATACGATTAGGGTCGTCTAAGTCTTTGCCTGTTCCTAAGCAAATTAGTCTGTCGTGAGCTTCGGCGTGTTCTTCTTCTACAAAGTGAACGTCGTTGGTACAAATAACCTTTGTGTTAGTTTTTTTAGCTAACTCGAAAATTGCATTATTAGCAATAACTTGTTTTTCGTAGGTGCTTTGGTCTCCTCCTGGTTTGTCTGTTTTCAGTCTTTGAATTTCCAAATAAAAGTCGTCTCCAAATATCTCTTTGAACCAGTAGATTGCATCTTCAGCGCCTTTCATATCTCCCGATTCAATTTTCTTTGGGATTTCGCCACCCAAGCAAGCCGAAGAAACTATAAGTCCTTCGCTATATTGTTTCAAACAATCTTTATCGATACGTGGACGGTAGTAAAAACCATCTATCCACGATGTAGAAACCAGCTTACACAAATTTTGATAGCCTTTCTTGTTCTTAGCCAATAAAACCAAGTGCCAACCGCTACCATCTTCTTTTGTCGATTTATCGAAACGAGTACGACGAGCGCAATAAGCCTCAACTCCCAATACTGCTTTTATTTTTTGCTCTTCAGGAAGTTTGCTATTTACTTTCTTCGTGTAGTCGTAAAATTCTTTAGCCCCATACATATTTCCGTGGTCGGTAATGGCTAAGCCCTTCATACCGCATTTAACGGCTTTGTCCACCAATCCTTTAACAGACGACATTCCGTCTAATTGCGAAAAGTATGAGTGCACGTGTAAGTGAGCAAAAGGGACTAAATTTGAATTATTATTGTCTGGCATCTTGTATTTGTTTAGCGAGATAAAGGTACAACAAAAACAAGCCTTGTTCAAGGGAATGAGAGAAAAGTTATCAACATTTTAAAGCTAAAAACTAAAAACTAAAAGAGAAAAGTTATGCGAAGTGAAGTGGCAATGTGCCTAAACAACCGTAGGTAACGCTTCGCTCGCCGTACGGCTATGGAATTTTTACCCTTTGGGTATCTTAACTTTTATCTTTTAGTTTTTAGTTTTTATCTTGTGCGAAGCACACTGAAATGCAAAGCTTCACTTAGGGGCTTCTCTCTACTAAGAGACCCCTTGCCTTTCTACTAAGAGAGTAGAGGTCTCTCTACTAAGAACGACGGGGTGCTTTAAGGATAAAGACGAGACCGTTCTACTAAGAGCTACATCGGGTATCTACTAAGAAGCAGCTCGCCTATCTACTAACAAAGGCGAGGGGTATCTAATAAGAGCAACGAGGGGTATGTAGTAACAAGCAACTCGTCCATCTACTAATAGCGATGAGGGTGTTCTACTACGAGCGGCGGAGTGCTTCGAGAGAGTTATATAGCCGTTCATTTATCCAGTCGCTAACTTTCACGCTCTTCTCCGAGAGTTAAGAAATTACAGATGGTTGCCTATTGGGGTAGTTTGCTTACTATATTGTTTTCTCTCTCGAATTACGCAAAGGGTCGATAGTGTCAAAATAATAAAGAAAATAGAAATCTTGTAAAAATAAGTAAGTAGAAAAAATGTCGAGAATTTGGGTGAAATAGAAAACTAAAAGAGAAAATTTGGTGCGAAGCGACGCTGCTTTGTTTCGTTGGGGCTACCCAAAAGCAAAAATCCTTGCGGCTATATACTGAAATTTAGTTAGCTACAAGGATTTTAATGAGGTTCCTGGCGGATTCGAACCGCCGTAGACGGTTTTGCAGACCGGTGCCTAGCCACTCGGCCAAGGAACCTTTTTGTTTTGCGAGTGCAAAGTAACTGCTTTTATTTGTGAAAGCCAAATAAAATTGAAACTTTTTGCTGTTTTATGCTGTATTTTGAAGTAAAGGTAAAATCTTAATTATATATTTACTATCTTTGCAGCCTGAATTTCTATAGAAGATAATGTGATGCAAATTGTAAAAACTAAAATTGAAGGATTGGTTATTGTTGAACCAAAAATCATTAACGACCCTCGTGGATATTTCTTTGAGGTATACAGAAAAGAATTCTTCAAAGATAATATAGGAGATGTAGACTTTATACAAGATAATGAGTCTCTTTCAACTAAAAATGTTTTACGAGGTTTACATTATCAAGAAGGAGATATGGCTCAAGCTAAACTGGTTCGTGTAATAAAAGGACGAGTTCTTGATGTGGCTGTTGATTTAAGACCAGATTCAGATACTTATGGGCAATATGAAATTGTAGAATTATCGGGCGACAATAAACGTCAGTTTTTTATACCTCGTGGTTTTGCTCATGGTTTTTGTGTGTTGAGCGATGAAGCTCTCCTTTTATACAAAGTAGATAATGTTTACGCTCCTTCGGCTGAGCGTACTATCGATTGCTTCGATAAAGATATTAATATTGCTTGGCCTATAAGCAAAGAAGAGGCTATATTGTCGGATAAAGATAAATCGGGAATCCCTTTTAAAAATCTATAATTATGAAAGGAATTATATTAGCGGGAGGAAGTGCTACAAGGTTATATCCTCTGTCGAAATCAATATCTAAACAAATTATGCCTGTTTATGATAAGCCAATGATTTACTATCCATTGTCAACGTTGATGTTGGCTGGTGTGCGAGAAGTGCTTGTTATTTCTACACCTCGAGATTTACCTATGTTTCAGCAGTTGTTGGGTGATGGTAATGATTTAGGTATGAAATTCGAATACATTATCCAAGAAGTTCCTAATGGTTTGGCTCAGGCGTTTGTGCTGGGTGAAAAATTTATAGGAGATGATTCGGTTTGTCTTATCTTAGGTGATAATATATTTTATGGACAAGGATTTAGTAGTATGCTTAGAAGTGCTCAGTCGCACAAAGATGCGGCTTGTGTATTCGGATATTATGTTAAAGATCCTCGTGCTTATGGAGTGGTTGAGTTTGATGATGCCGGTAAAGTATTGTCGATAGAAGAAAAACCATCAACTCCTAAATCTAATTACGCAGTACCAGGTTTGTATTTTTACGACAATTCGGTTGTTGCAAGAGCTAAAGCTCTTAAACCTTCGGCACGCGGAGAATATGAGATAACCGACTTAAATCGTACTTACCTCGAAGAAGGTAAATTAAATGTAACTCTTTTTGGTAGAGGGTTTGCTTGGTTAGATACAGGTAATTGTGATAGTCTATTAGAAGCGTCGAACTTTGTGGAGACTATTCAGAAACGACAAGGTTTTTATGTGTCGTGTATAGAAGAAATTGCTTGGCGTAAAGGTTGGATAACAACAGAGCAAATGTACGCTTTAGGAGAAAAAATAAACAAAACAGAATACGGACAATATCTTTTGTCGTTAAAAGATTGATATGATGACATACTTAGTTACAGGAGGAGCAGGATTTATTGGTGCTAATTTCGTAAAGTATATACTAAATAAATACCCAGATATAACAGTTGTAGTGTTAGACGATTTAACCTATGCTGGTAATTTAGGTACTATAAAAGAAGACCTTAATGATTCTCGATTGATATTTGTAAAAGGAAATATTACGGATTCGAAAGTCGTTAATGATATATTCAATAAGTATCAAATTAATTATTTGGTAAACTTTGCTGCCGAAAGTCACGTAGACCGAAGTATAGAAAATCCTCAGATATTCTTAGAAACAAATATCTTAGGTACTCAGAATCTTTTAGATGTGGCAAAAAAACATTGGTCTACAGGAAAAGATGATAAAGGTTATCCTACATATAAAGAAGGTGTGAAATATCTTCAAGTTTCTACAGATGAGGTTTATGGTAGCTTGGGAGAAACTGGTTATTTTACAGAAGAAACTCCATTAGACCCTCGTAGCCCGTATAGTGCATCAAAAACAGGTGCCGACTTAATAGTTAAAGCTTACGGCGAAACATATAAGATGCCAATAAATATAACTCGTTGTTCTAACAACTATGGACCTTATCACTTTCCAGAAAAACTTATTCCGCTTATAATAAAGAATATATTAGAAGGAAAGCAACTTCCGGTTTATGGTGATGGAAGTAATGTTAGAGATTGGTTGTATGTCGAAGACCACTGTAAAGCTATAGATATGGTGCTTAGAGACGGAAGAGTAGGAGAAGTGTATAACATTGGTGGTCATAACGAAAAGAAGAATATTGATATAGTTAAACTTACAATTTCAACTATTCGTTTACTGTTAGAAGAAAACGAAGATTATCGCAAAGCATTGAAATACAAAGATGAAAATAACTCTTTGGATTGGATTAGCGAAAACCTTATAACTTATGTTACAGATAGATTAGGACACGATCAACGTTATGCTATCGATCCAACTAAAATAACAAACGAATTAGGGTGGTATCCCGAAACTAAGTTTGAAACAGGTATAGTAAAAACTATTCGTTGGTATCTTGAAAATCAAAGTTGGGTAGATGAGGTAACTTCGGGAGACTATCAAAAATATTACGAAGAAATGTATGGTGACAGATAAGATACGCTTCGCGGTAGTAGGTTGCGGACATATAGGAAAACGTCATATCGAGATGATAAATAGAAATCTTGATGCCGAACTTGTTGCCGCTTGTGATATACTTCCTTATGAACAATTAGGTTTAGATAATAGTGTTGAGCGTTCAATGTTTACACATAATTTTGAAACAGTACTTCAAAATTGTGATGTCTTAAATATCTGTACACCTAATGGCTTACATTCCGATATGGCAATCAGAGCACTTAATGCTGGTTGCAATGTTGTAATAGAAAAGCCAATGGCATTAAACACAAAAGATGCAGAAAATGTATTGTTTGCTGCTGAGAAGAATAATTGTAAAGTGTTTTGCGTAATGCAAAACAGATATTCACCTCCATCGGTATGGCTTAAAGAGTTAGTAAATTCTAATCGTTTAGGACAAATATTTAATGTGCAAGTAAACTGTTTCTGGAATAGAGATGAGCGTTACTATACAGGTAAAGGTTGGCACGGCACAGCCGATATGGACGGAGGAACACTGTTTACGCAATTCTCTCATTTCATAGACTTGATGTACTGGTTATTCGGAGATATATACGATATTTGTAGTCGTTTCGAGGACTTTAATCATAATACTCTTACTGCTTTTGAGGATTCAGGTTTTATATCGTTTAGATTTAAGAATGGAGGAATTGGTAATTTCAATTTCTCAACTTCTATATACGATAAGAATTTTGAAAGTTCTGTTACAATAATCGCAGAGAAAGGGACCGTAAAAGTTGGAGGTCAGTATATGAATGAAGTTGAATACTGTAATGTAAAAGATTATATAATGCCTGAACTTCCACCCACTAATCCAGGTAACGATTATGGAGCATATAAGGGTTCGGCACAGAATCACCATTTTGTAATAGAGAATGTGGTAGACGTATTGAAAAACAAAAAAGGAATAGATATAACCACTAATGCCCACGAAGGATATAAGGTGGTTGATATAATAGAAAGGATGTATGATGCAGCTAATTGATTTACCAAAAATTCAAGATCCACGAGGTAATCTTACTTTTGTAGAAGGGAGTAACCATATTCCTTTTGATATTCAGCGAGTATATTGGATATACGATGTGCCAGGAGGAGCTGTGCGTGGAGGACATGCTTTTAAAGAACAACAAGAGTTTATTGTTGCTCTGTCTGGAAGTTTTGATGTGGTTTTAGACGATGGAAAACAAAAGCATATATTTCACTTAAATCGTTCGTATTACGGATTATATGTTCCTTGTGGAGTATGGCGAAGTATGGAAAATTTTTCAACTAATTCATTAGCATTGGTAATGGCATCAACTAAATACAACGAGAGTGATTATATAAGAGAGTACGAAGAGTTTAAATTAATGGCGAATGGGAATAAATAGTACTGTATATGATTGTTCGATAATAGAGTTAGATAAACATCATTCTGGTTTAGGAAATATTTCGATAGTAGAGAATAATTTAGATATTCCTTTTGATGTTAAAAGAATTTATTATCTCTACGATGTTCCTGGAGGAGAAGAACGTGGAGGACACGCTCACAAAGAACTAAGACAATTGATAATTGCAGCAGGAGGGAGTTTTGATGTTATATTAGACGACGGCAGAGTTAAACGAACAATTACCTTAAACCGTCCTTATCAAGGCATCTTGATAGTTCCTGGTATATGGAGAGAGTTAGTGAACTTTTCGTCAGGAGCAACGTGCTTGGTGTTAGCATCAGAAATTTACGACGAGAATGATTATATAAGAAGTTACGACGAATTTATAGAGTATAAATCTAATGATTAAAATTCATCCTTTATCAGATGTGCAATCTTCTCATATAGGAGACGATACTTCTATTTGGCAATTTTGCGTCGTATTGCCAGAAGCCAAGATTGGTAATAATTGCAATATTTGTGCACAAGTACTAATAGAGAATGATGTAGTTATCGGAAATAATGTAACTGTTAAATCTGGAGTTCAGTTATGGGACGGAATAAGCGTAGAAGACGATGTTTTTATAGGTCCTAATGTTACATTTACAAATGATTTGGCACCTCGTTCAAAGCAATATAAACCATTTGTAAAAACAATTATAAGAAAAGGAGCTTCCATAGGAGCTAATGCTACAATAATTGCAGGTAATGAAATTGGAGCTAATGCTTTTATTGGCGCAGGTAGTGTTGTTACTAAAAATGTGCCATCTCATACTGTTTGGTATGGTAATCCAGCCTTAATGAAAGGTTACATTACTAAGTCTGGTGTCTTGTTAGATATGAATTTTATGGATAAAAATGGTAAAGTATATACTTTAGAACAATGATTAAATTTCTTGATTTACAAAAAATAAATGCCCAGTATGCAGAAGAACTAAAGGCTGCTGCATCTGAAGTAATAGATAGTGGTTGGTATTTACAAGGTGAACGAGTAGCAACATTCGAGAAAGACTTCTCTTCTTTTATAGGTTGTAAGTATACAGTTGCTTGTGGTAACGGATTAGATGCTTTGCGATTAATACTTCGTGCTTATATAGAAATGGGTATTATGCAAGAAGGAGATGAAGTTATTGTTCCTGCAAATACATATATAGCTTCCGTTTTAGCAATAACAGATAATAAACTAAAACCTATATTGGTTGAACCTTATATTAACACTTACAATCTCGATATATCTTTAATAGAGCAGAATATAACTCCAAAAACTAAGGCTATTATGCTTGTTCATCTCTATGGACAAACTTGTTGGAGCGAACAATTAGAAACTATTGCTAAAAAATATAATCTTAAGATTGTAGAAGATAACGCACAGGCTGTAGGAGCTCGTTTCTTTTGTGAAAATGGCGAAAGTAAACGTACGGGCAACTTAGGAGATGCCGCTGGCAATAGCTTTTATCCAGGTAAAAACTTGGGGGCTTTGGGAGATTCGGGAGCGGTAACAACCAATGACGAAACATTAGCTAATACTGTAAGAGCTTTAGCTAATTATGGCTCTGACAAGAAATATGTAAACAAATATCAAGGTCTTAATAGTCGTATGGACGAGATACAAGCGGCTTTTCTTTCTGTAAAATTACGATATTTAGACAATGAAAATGAAGTGCGTAGAACTATTGCTGATTATTATTTAGCTAATATAACAAATAAAAATGTGATATTGCCAGTTCAACCAAAAGATAGAATGTCGCATGTTCATCACTTATTTGTTATCAGAACAAAAAATAGAAATGCTTTACAGCAATACCTTTCAGATAATGGAGTGCAAACATTAATCCATTACCCAACTCCACCTCATAAACAAGAGTGCTACAAAGAGTTGAATGGTTTGAGTTTCACTGTTACGGAAGCAATACATAGTGAGGTGCTGAGTTTGCCTATGAGTGGTGTAATGAGTAAAGAAGAAGTAGATAGAGTTGTGAATGTAATAAATGGATATTTATTAAGTAATAATGAGTGAAATTACAGACAATAAATCATCGTATCGCCAGGTAGTAAAAGCAACGTCCATATTTGGAGGCGTTCAGGTGTTTAATATTTTAATATCACTTGTACGTACTAAGTTTATAGCAATGTTATTAGGTCCAGCAGGGACAGGCTATATGGGACTATTAAATGCTCCTATTGGTTTTATTAACACTCTTACAGGTTTGGGAATTGACTATAGTGCTGTTCGAGATATTTCAGAAGCCAATGAATCTGGAGACTCTTCACGCTTAAGTAAAACAGTAACAGTTTTTCGTCGTTGGGTCTGGATTACAGGGTTATTGGGTTTATTTGCAGTTCTGTTTTTATCTCCATTGTTAAGTAAATGGAGTTTTGGAAATACAGGTCAAACATTAGCTTTTGCAGCTATGTCAATAACGCTGCTTGTCGGATCAATTTCGGGAGGACAATCAGCTATATTAAGAGGTACACGCAGAATAAAGGATACTGCACGCGCAGGTATATATGGTTCTATAGCAGGGTTATTTACCTCATTACCTTTATATTATTTTTTTGGACAACAAGGAATTGTTCCATCTTTTATTATTGCAGCTTTTACAGGGTTGTTTTTTTCTTGGTATTATTCTCGTAAAGTAAAAACATCTCCAGTTTCAATATCTATGAAAGAAACGTGGACTGAAGGTAAGGCTATGGTTAAGTTAGGATTTATGATGACCTTAACAGGACTGGTAGGTGCTTTGGTTAATTATATTATTATTAGCTTTATCAGTAATCAGGGAGGAATAGATCAGGTAGGATTATATAATGCAGGTTATTCTATAACTAATCAATATGTAGGTATGGTATTTGCTGCTATGGGTGCAGATTATTATCCTCGCTTAGCAGGGGTAAATAAGGATAATGCCAAAGTTAAAGAAGCTGTAAATCAACAGGCTGAGATATCTATACTAATTATAGCTCCAATAATGATATTATTTCTACTATCTTTACCTATATTAATTCGAATATTATATACAACAGAATACTTGCCAATAATACCATTTACACAATGGGTTGTGCTTGGTATGTTATTTAAGACAGCGTCATGGTGTTTAGGGTTTATAGTATTAGCAAAAGGAGCTACTAAATTATATTTTTGGACAGAGACTATAGCAAATGTAATATTACTTTTATTAACTATTGGTGGATATTATTTATGTGGTTTAGAAGGAACTGGAATAGCCTTTGCCTGTTTATATTTATTTTATTTTTCTTTAATGTGGATTTTATGTGCAAAGAAATATAGATTCAACTTTACAGGAGAATTTATCAAGTTGTTTGTATTACTGTTTTTATGTTTGGTGTTCGCTTTTATGTCAGTATATTTTATTTCTGGGATTTATGGATATTTAGGAGCTCTTGTCGTGGCTGTAATTATAGGTTTTATATCATGGAAAGAATTAAATAAGAGAATCGGATTAAAAGAGTTTGTGAAAAATAGAATAAGGAAATGATATGATAGACAATGAAAAAATAAAAGTAAGTATCTGTGTGATTACTTATAATCAAGAGAAATATATAGAAGAATGTATAGATAGTCTTTTAAGACAACAGGCAGATTTTGATTTTGAAATTGTTATTGGTGATGATAGCTCAACCGATAATACATCTAAGATTTGTAAGGAATATCAATTAAAATATCCAGAAATAATACGTTATCACTATAATGAAACCAATCTCGGAATTCTTAATAACTTCACAAATACATTATTAAGAGCTCGGGGAGAATATCTCGCAATATGTGCTGGAGATGATTATTGGATAGATGATTACAAACTACAGAAACAAGTTTATTTTTTGGAAAATAACCCTGAGTACTCTTTGTGTTGTACCAATTGGAAAAATTATTACGAAGAAAATAATATTATTGAATCAGATAGAGCTTCGTGTGAAATAAAAGGTAATCTTCAAGATTATTTCATATCACGAAACATAGAAAAAATATTATTGGAAAATATGCCAGGTTTAAAACCATCTACCTTTTGTTTTCGGAAAAATATATTTATCAAGGAATATGAAAAAGATAAATTCTTATTTACAAATTTAAAATTTCCAAGTGAAGATTTGCAATTAGTTTTATTGCTTATTGATAATGGCAAGTTTCATTTTATAAATGAAGATATGCTTGTTTATAGAGTCGTGGTATCTTCTGCTTCTAATAGCAATAATGCTAAAAAAAGGGCAACTCTTGCATTGGGAGTTTTTTCAATTAAACTTTATTTATTGAGAAGATATGGACTCTCTCAAAAAACACAGGATATAATGTGTCGAAATGCACTAGGAGGGCTCTTGCCTTATGCTTACAAAGAACATGATGCTGGATTTGTTAATGAAATTTGTGAAGTGTTAAAAGACTATTCATATAACTTAAGGATGTCTCATAGATTATTAATACTAGGTTCCAGAAATGTTTTTTTTTATTGGCTATTAAAACCATTATTTATAATTACAGAAATATATAATATTTGGAAAAAGTGTATTAAAAATAATTAAATTAATAATTATCATGAATAAAATTTTGTCAATTGTTATTGCCGCATACAATATGGAGCAATTACTCCCTCGTTGTTTAGATTCTTTATTGAAAAATCCAAATGAAGAAGTCGAAATAATTGTAATAAATGATGGTTCTAAAGATAACACACTTGATGTAGCAATTTCATACCAAAGTAAATATTCACATATAGTCAGAGTCATTGATAAACCTAATGGAGGTTGGGGAACGGCTATTAACAGAGGTATAATAGAGGCGCAAGGTAAATATTTAAAAACTTTAGATTCAGATGATTGGTTTGATTCTATAGCTTTAGATGATTTTATAAAACTTATTAAAAAAATAGATGCAGACTTAATCGCTACGTCATTTACACAAATTTTTGAAGATAAACAGAATAAAAAATACGTTTATGATAATGCAATCTGCAATAGAGAGATGTTATTGAGTGATTATTTCAAAATGAACAATTATTCAAAATTTTTGCCTATACAAGCCCTATGCATTAAAACAAAAATTCTACAAAATAATAAATTCAAATTATCTGATCGTTATTATACGGATATAGAATACAATTTAATTCCTTTAACTTATGTAGATACAATTTATTTTTCAAAAATAAATTTATATCAATATTATTTGAGTAGAGAAGGACAAAGTGTAAGTTTGCAAGGTTATAAAAAAAATTGGTTGGATTATGTTCGAATGTGTGAAAAATTAGTTCTCTTCTATGAAGAAAACAAAACTACAATATCAGAGGATACTTTGAAAATGTATATTCAAGATACGAAAAATGTAGTTCGTTTTTCGTACGAACTACTTTTATCTCCACGTTACAGTACGCCAGATGACAATAGAAAACAAGAAGCTATTTTATTTGATTCATTCTTAAGAGAAATGTCTCAATATTTTTATACTTACTCATCAACACTTAAAGTAAGAAAGCTTTTTCCTTATGTTAAGATATGGAGAAATACAGGCTTAAATATCTTGAAACTATTTTAAATGAAAAATAATAAATATGATTATCTGATTGTTGGCACAGGACTTTATGGTGCTACTTTTGCTTATTTAGCAAAACAACAAGGAAAAAAATGTTTAGTAATAGAAAAAAGAAAACATATAGGTGGTAATATATATTGTGAAAATATAGAAGGGATTAATGTTCATATTTATGGAGCTCACATATTTCACACATCAAACAAAAAGGTTTGGAAATTTATAAATAAGTTTAGTGAATTTAATAATTATGTAAATTCACCTTTAGCAAATTACAAAGGTCAATTGTTTAATCTTCCATTTAATATGAATACGTTTTATTCTCTTTGGAAAACTAAGACTCCTAATGAGGCTTTAGCAAAAATAGAAGAACAAAGGAATAAATACAACATAAAAAAAGCAGCAAATTTAGAAGAGCAAGCATTGTCGCTTGTAGGAGAAGATATTTATGAATGTTTGATTAAACATTATACAGAAAAGCAATGGGGTAGAAAATGTACTGAATTACCTTCTTTTATCATTAAACGTTTGCCTCTTCGTTTTACATATAGCAATAATTATTTTAATGATATTTATCAAGGAATACCTATTGATGGGTATAACTCTATTATTGAAAACATGCTTGATGGGGTAGAGGTGAAAACGAATACTAACTTCTTTGATGATAGGAATTATTGGCTAAATATAGCCGATAAAATTGTTTATACAGGACCTATTGATGAGTATTTTAATTATTGTTATGGACAATTGGATTATAGAACTGTTAGGTTTGAAACTGAAATATTAAATATGTCGAATTATCAAGGCAATGCAGTTGTAAATTATACAGATGCAGAAACGCCATATACTCGGGTTATAGAACATAAACATTTTGAATTTGGCACTCAATCCAAAACAGTGATATCTAAAGAGTATTCAGAAGAATGGAATCCTAAGTTAGAACCGTTTTATCCTGTTAATGATAATAAAAACAACGAACTTTATTTAAAGTATCGTAAACTTACAGAGGCTCAGCATAATGTGATTTTCGGGGGGCGCTTAGCAGAATACAAATACTATGATATGGACAAGGTTATAGAACAGGCTTTATTAAGATTTTCAGATGTCAAATATTAAAAAAAATATAGCATTTACCTATATTACACCTTTTCATCCAGAACGAGGTGGTATCGGTAGGGTTACACACAATCTCACTCTTGAGTTTAAACAAAGGGGATATAATGTTTTTTATCTTATTTATGATTCTGCAATTACCATTAAATACGATTACAATTACCCAGTTCCATTAACTTATTTTCCCTCTAAAGAATTATTGTCAGAAGAAAATATTTCCTTTTATCACAATTATTTAATTGAAAACCAGATTGATATAGTAATAAATCAATCTGGTAATTTTAGTGACTCAAAACTATATCTAAATGTAGGTAATCTAAATGTTAAAGTAGTATCTGTATTACATCAACCTCCTTGGATTTCTTATCATCAATTATGGGAAGAAATGTATCCATTAAAAAATAAATCTAAAATAGAAAAGTTAAAACGAATAGTTCGAATTATGCTTTATCCTAAACTTAAATACAAATTTAAACAATCTCGAATTAATCATTTTAATTTTTTATTACCTAGAACTGATTTAGTTTGTATGTTATCAAAAAATTATTATCGAGAGCTTTCTGAAATTTGTTCTGGATTTGAATATAAGTACGTTGCTATCCCTAATCCAAATACTTATGATGAACCCAAAATAACAATAAAGAAAAGAAAACAAATTATTTATGTAGGACTACTAGTTAGAAATAAGAGAGTTGATAGATTATTGAAAATTTGGAGCGAAATTTATAGGGATTATCCTGATTGGGAGTTAATTTTATTAACCTGAGTTTCGTTTAAGAAATTGGTTAAAAAAGTTGGTAAGTAAGCCTTAAATTTGTATCTTTAAGTCTGAATAACAACACAATACATAATTTAATGAGCTTACTTACCGAAGACAAAATTACAGAAATTTTCTGT